>CAYZJN010000030.1:0-7158 GCA_964479115.1 uncultured Candidatus Saccharibacteria bacterium
AATCGTGCATTATTAAACAAAGGAAAATTTATGCCACCAAAGGAACAAGAAATTCTAGGTCAAAACACGACAGAACAGCAACCAACGCCGATTGCACCGGCAGAAACACAACCGTCAGCAGAGGTTGTCGAAAGGCTGCCGCAAACACCGGAATTGCAGCAAACTGTTGCACCGGTCGAGGTACAACCCGGAACAGAAGCCCCGGCGAGTCAAAGTGTCTCGCCTCAAACAGCCGAAGTGGCATCTGCCCCTGTTGTTGAATTACCGGAAGGAAACAAACTACCGGCAATAACCGACAAGGAAAAATCGGTTTATGAGAACGTAGAGACAATTGCTGAGACCGATCCGGCCAGTGCTTTTGATAAAATAGTTCAACTTAGGAAAGAAAATTTAGCAAAACATTACGGAGTGAACGAAGATAGCCCTGAACAAAAAGCAGCTTAAGGCTATAGTTTTCAGCTCGGCTTTGCTATACTTTAGACAGTAACTGTGAGGAGGGTTTGCTAACCGAAATTATTATCATAATCGCTGCTTTTTTGCTGCTTGCGCTGGCGGTGGTTTTTGGCATTTATTTCTACCGCAAAAGTAAATATCACAAACGGCAAGTTGAGCATTCGCTCAAAATGGTACCGATGCAAATTACGCTTCCTCGCGATAGTGGCGAGAAACAAAATCAGGGTAACCGTAGTCAAGCTGATATCGCACGCGAACTGATTGCCAGCGCCGAAAACATGTATAATTCTTTTTTTGGTTTTTATTCCGGCGGTACAATCAAAAAGAAGGTTAAAAACTTTTTATTTCGTTCACCACATATTTCTTTAGAAATCGTGGCAGCCAAAAAAGAAATTTATTTTTATCTGGTGGTGCCATTTGACTATTATTCAATGGTCGAAAAGTCGATTAGCTCTCAATTTCCGGAAGCATCGGTCAAAAAAGTGGAAGAGGTTAATATTTTTCAACCTGGTAAGGGCTATAATGGTATAACAGGCGGAAATGTTTGGGGTTATAAAAACTATTATTACCCGATTAAAACTTATCAAAGCATTGATGTTGAACCACTTGATGCCCTAACCAACGCCTTTTCCATGCTTGAAGAAAATGAGGGTGCGGCTTTACAGCTTTTAATTCGTCCCGTTGACCCTAAAATAATGGTTTCTGCCAAAAGCTTGGTAAAAAAAATCCAAGGTGGTCCAAAAAATTCTGAGGGCCTTGGAGTTAAGGAAGCGCTTCAAGGGGTGGCCGACCCAAAAACCTTGGATAAAACCCAAAAACCACCGGAGGCTTATCGTACCTCGCCGATGGAAGAGCAAATCATGAAAGAAGTTGATCGCAAAGCTTCCAAGTTCGGTTTTGAAACTCGCATTAGGGTGATAGTGGCCGCGGAAAATAACCAACGCTCCGAATATGTTTATAAACAATTTAAAAGTGCCTTGGCCCAATACTCAGATCTTTCTCTTAATGGTTTCAAGTTAAAACGTGAGAAAAATTTAAAGCGATTAGTGACAAATTATATTTTCCGCTATTTTGATGATCGGGTTTTTAACGGTGAAAGATTCTGGCCGGAAAAGCGCGGCTTTCGGTTAATTTTAAATTCCGAGGAATTGGCCACAATTTTCCACTTTCCAAATTCACTGGTTAAGACTCCGGGTATTTTATGGCTGCCGGCCAAATCGCAGCAAATTCCGATTAACTTGCCCAAAGAAGGTAATAAATTTGCGGTGGCTACTTTCCGGGGCGAAGAAGAGGATGTTCGAATTACCGAATACGACAAAATGCGTCACGTTTATATCATCGGGCAAACCGGCACCGGTAAATCAGTGTTGATGAAAAATATGTTTATTTCCGATATTCAAGCCGGCGGCGGTGTTTGTTTTATTGACCCGCACGGTGAAGCAATTGAAGATTTGATTCCACGTATTCCGAAAGAAAGAGCCGAAGATGTCATTATTTTTGACGCGTCTGATATTGAACGACCGATGGGTCTAAATCTTTTTGAAGCCAAAACCACGGAACAGAAAGACCTTGTGATAGCAGAAGCGATTTCAATGCTTTACCGGCTTTATGATCCGCAGCATCAAGGTATCATGGGTCCACGTTTTGAACATTGGTTTCGTAATGCTGCGCTGGCTTTGATGGCTGATCCAGCCGGAGGTACATTTATTGAGGTGCCGCGCATTTTTACTGATGATAAATTTTTAGCAGAAAAACTTAAATATGTCACCGATCCGGTGGTGCGAAATTTTTGGATTAACGAAATGGGGCAAACGGCGGATTTTCATAAATCAGAAGTTTTGGGTTGGTTTGTCGGTAAATTTGGTGCCTTTATGACCAATACCACAATGCGCAACATCATGGGACAGGTTCAATCTTCACTCAGCCTCCGTGATATTATGGACGGTAAAAAAATTCTGTTGGTTAATCTTTCCAAGGGTTTAATCGGCGAACTTAATATGCAGCTTTTGGGTATGATTTTTATTTCCAAAATCCAAATGGCTGCCATGAGCCGCGCCGATACGCCGGAGGCCAACCGTGTGCCTTTTACGCTATACATCGATGAGTTTCAGAATTTTGTGACCGATAATATTTCGGGTATTTTGTCGGAAGCCAGAAAATACAAATTATCACTGGTAATGGCAAACCAATTTATTCAACAAATTAGGGAGGATATCCGAAGTGCGGTTTTCGGCAACGTCGGAACAATGATTTCCTTTCGGGTTGGGGCAGAAGACGGCGAATTTCTAGGCAAACAGTTCGAACCGGAATTCTCCGTCCCAGATATCATTAACCAAGAAAACCTGCATGCTATTTGCAAAATGACTATCAACGGTTTGCCGTCTCGTCCCTTTTCTATCATCGATTATTTCCCACAAAAGCTTTCGGATGTAGAGATCGAGACAGGAAAAGCTGTCAAAGAATTATCAAGACTTAAATTCGCTCGTCCTCGCGAAGTGATTAATGCCGAGATAACGCAAAAAATGGGCATCGGTGTGCCAATGCAAGATTCCACCCCACCACCACGGGAAAATATGGGTGCATAAATTGCTTTGATTTATACTTGAAAAGTGCTAAAATAGAATGGTAATAAAGGGCATTTGCGGGGGTAGATCCTTGTTTGAAATGTGCTTTAAAATCGAAAAATAATGTAGCCTTTTGGCTACGCTCAGGGTGGAGCTTGCTCCAGAAAAATTTGACCGAAAAAGAATCTAAAAATCAAAAATATGATGCCTCACAGATCCAGGTACTTGAAGGTCTGGAAGCCGTGAGAAAACGTCCGGGGATGTATATTGGTGGGACCGGGCTTGAGGGGCTGCACCATCTTATATGGGAAGTAGTTGACAACGCTATCGATGAAGCGATGGCCGGGCGTTGCGATACCATCGAAGTCATTTTGCATAAAGACAATTCAGTTAGTGTCGGCGACAACGGCGCCGGTATTCCGGTTGATAAACATAAACAAACCGGTAAATCGGCATTAGAGACTGTTTTAACTGTACTCCATGCCGGAGGAAAATTCGGTGGTGCCGGCTACAAGGTTTCCGGTGGTTTGCATGGTGTGGGTGTTTCCGTGGTTAACGCCCTTTCAGTTTATTTACGAGCCGAAGTTCGCCGTAATGGCAATATTTATGTGCAGGAGTATAAAAACGGCGGTAAGCCGGCGGGGGCAGTAAAAATTGTCGGGAAGTCAACCGGCACTGGCACACGTATTACTTTTTTACCTGACCCGGAAATTTTTGAAACAATTGAATTCAATCCGAAAGCAATTTTGGAAAGATTAAGACAGCAAGCCTATCTTACCAAAGGCGTTCACGTTCGTTTTTTCGATGAAGGAACCAATTCTTGTTATGGCTATTATTTTGAGGGTGGCATTAAATCTTACGTTGAACATCTCAATCACAACAAAAATGTTATTAATGAAAACCCGTTTTATGTTGAAAAACAAGTCGGAAACACTAATGTCGAAATTTCTATTCAATACACGGATTCCTATAGCGAAAATGTGCAAACTTTTGCTAATAACATCCTGACTCCGGAAGGAGGCACACATTTAACCGGTTTTCGCACCGCCCTAACGCGTTGTATTAATGACTACGCCAAAAAAAGCGGTCTTCTAAAAGAAGCTGATGGTTCTCTAACTGGGGATGACGTTCGCGAGGGTTTAACAGCTATCATTTCCGTAAAGTTACCGAACCCGCAATTTGAAGGTCAAACCAAGGCTAAATTGGGCAGCCCCGAGGTCCAGAATCAGGTTTCCGGAGTCGTTTCGGAATACCTTTCCTATTATTTGGAAGAAAACCCGAACGATGCTAAAAATATCGTCAGTAAATGCTCACTTTCTGCCCGGGCACGTATGGCGGCTCGCGCGGCGCGTGACACCGTTATCCGAAAGGGTGCCTTTGAAGGCATGACCTTGCCGGGTAAATTGGCTGACTGTTCTTCAAAAGACGCTTCCAAATCAGAAATCTTTATCGTTGAGGGTGATTCTGCCGGTGGTTCGGCAAAGCAAGGACGAGACAGAATGTTTCAAGCCATCTTGCCGCTTCGGGGCAAAATTCTTAATGTCGAAAAAGCACGCATTGATAAAATGCTTACTTCCGAAGAAATTAAAATTTTAATCATTGCACTCGGTACGGGGATTGGCGAACAATATGACATTTCCAAATTGCGTTATCACCGGATTGTGATTATGACCGACGCCGATGTTGACGGCGCCCATATTCGGACTCTGCTTTTAACCTTCTTTTATCGTAACTTCCCGGAAATAATTGAAAATGGCTATCTTTATATTGCCCAACCGCCGCTATACGCCATTTCCAGGGGTAAAGAAAAACATTACGCTTACAGTGATGTCGAAAAAGATAAAATCGTAGCAGAACTGTCGAAATTAAAAATAGAGAAAAAAGTTGAGAAAAGCGAGAACGATGAAATCCTCGAAAAGACAGATGAAATAGTTGAGGAGACGACAGATGGCGATGTCGAAAAAATCAAAGGTGTGAACATTCAGCGCTACAAGGGTTTGGGTGAAATGAACCCGGACCAGCTTTGGGAAACAACCATGAACCCACAAAGCCGTATTTTGCTGCAGGTAAAATCAGAAGACGCTGAAAAAGCCGATGAAGTATTTTCAATGCTAATGGGTGATGCGGTCGAACCCCGGAAGCGATTTATACAAACACACGCAGCCAGTGTAAAGAATTTGGATATATAGGAGAAAATATGGTGCAAGGAGAAGATGGCGGCCCAAGACCGGAAGAGAATGAAGCTGAAAGAGAGATTCGAGAGGCAGCAGAAAGAGCAATGACCGAAGAAGCAGTTGCAGAATCTGCCGAGGAGCTTTTCCAACGCTTTGTCGACTCAAAAGCTAAAAGTTCACCCTTTGGTCAAGAGATGGCTAATCACATGGCAACGCAAGAAGAGGCTATGCGTGCAAATCAAATTACAACCGGTGTTTTTCGAGGCGCTAGAATGTGGTTAGGTGTTGGTGAAAAGGGTAGTGCATACAAAACCGCAAAACAAGGTTATGAAAAAACTTTTGATCGATTTGAAAGCTGGCAAATTCAGGAAAACGAGCAAAACGGCAGAGTTACCGAAATTTTAGCCTTGCAAGCAGAGTGGGAGCGCGCAAGCGTAGGAGGCCAAGACATCACTTCAACCGAAGCTAAAAGAGCTCACAAGGCTTTGGTTCGGAAAATAAAATCTTTAGGAAAAGATCAGGAGGTGACAGATAAATGGCTTTCAGAAAAAGTGAAAGAAGAGCTTGGAATAAGCTCTGATATACCCCAGAGAAAAGTAAACGACGAGAACCTCACCGATATAAAAAAGGTGATGGATACAATGACGGCTGAAGACGTTGCGGAAATAACAAGATATGTACTTGGTTTAAATACAGAGGCCGATTCAGAGGTCCATAAAAAGTTGGGTGCCTTATTTGCTAAAGAACTCCGTACAAAGAGCGGCGATGCTTTAAGTCACCCCGATACAAAGGGTGATGAAATGATGGTTTTAAGAAAAGATGTTCTAAAAGATTTATTTAATTTTATTAAAGGGCCCGGCGCTGAACTAACAGATGAGCAGTTACAGGAATTTATTAAGGGTTCCGGTGGTGCATCGATATTAGCCATGGCGGAAGCTGGAGTACGCCAAAGACTTACGAAGGCAGAGTTGGATAATCTTGGACTCGAAAGTCAAGAACAACCAACCGAATTTAATGCATCAGAGGCTCTTAAGACATTAGACCGTTATTATGACAGCGTCAGGGGTTCAAAAGAGGCTGAAATCGGTGTGAAGAAAAGTTTCCGAGGATTTGGGGTAAAACAGATTTTTACGGAATTATTGAGTGAATCTAAGCTCAAATGTAAAGAAGCGGTCGGAGATCTTTTTAACAGCCAGGCAGAAGCTGATTATGATACCAAGGTAAAAGAAATTATTGATCGTGGTCAAAATGAAATAGCACTTGTCTGGCAAGGCGCAAAGCTGGCTGAAGGGCTAGCGACTGGTGCGGCGAGCTTGGCTCCATCCCTCTTATTTAAAGCAGAACGAGCAGTAAACTGGACACTTAGAAACGGCTTGGGACGCGTCTCTCAACGCAATGAAACATTAAGAAACTGGGAGCGCAATTGGGAAGGTCGCCGAAATCGTTCTGCAAGGAGAGTATCTGGTCGCGGTGTTGTCATTAAGGAAGCATTCTCTGCGTCTAGCGATGTTGTAAGAAGAATGACACCGGAAAGAATTGAGAAGTTTAAAAGAATCCCTAAAGCCATCAAGGGTTATCCTGAGATGGTGGCGGAAAATATCGTGACTACTTATGAAGAGTATCGTTCTTTATTTGAAAAAATGAAGGCAAGAGCAACAAAAGTATCTGGTGCTGCTTCGACATTTACACACCGGACGTCTCAAGCCCATCAGGGCGGAGGGGGAGCTTAAAATGGACGTGATTACAAAAAAAGACCTAGCGATGCTTGTGGATTTTTTGGAAATTAATTTAAACGAAAAGAAAAAAATAGTTGATTTTATCCAGAAAAATGAGATAGAAGACGGACTACTAGCTCTGGGACCTTACATGGAGGCGGAATTAGAGAAAACAGAGAATGAATTTTCTAATCTTAAAGAAGAGGACTTGGAAAACGAAAAGAAATTAAAATCTGAAGAGGCTCTAGATGA
>CAYZJN010000031.1:0-7064 GCA_964479115.1 uncultured Candidatus Saccharibacteria bacterium
GGCATGGCTCCGTTGAAAAAAGTCAAAATAGACGGAAAAACTATTTATTCCTTCGGCCTTTCAGTGGTTGACCCGGATTATCAAACCCTCGGGCTCTTGAAAGAAATGTCCAAACTTGTGCTTAAAAAAGCGATGATGGAAAACTTTTTGCGTGGCCGAACCAGCGTTGAAATTATTTTTATCACTCCCAATATTCGCACCATGGGCGCAATCGCACGAGTGGCCAAGTTTATTTACCCGAATCCTTATGAAATTGACGAAAAAACCGGACAAATCCCCAGAGCCGATGACGAAACTTGGAAAACCATCAAAAGATATTTGGTTATTACCAAAGAATATTTTCGAAAACTTGATAGAGAAGGCTGTATTATGGAGGGTTTTTATGATACCCGTCCGCATCTAATCATTACAAAGCGCGAGCACTTGGATAAAAAACTGAACCTGTTCGGCAAAAATTATCTTTATAAAACTCCCGGTCGGGAAGCGGTGGTGAGAGCAATTGTTGATTTGGGAGCGTTGATAAAAAATGGGTATTAATTTTTTTAACACGTATTGGGAATTAGCCGAATCTACATACCATGTAAATCCGCTTATTTTTGTTACGTTAATGACTATTTCAGTGCCGCCATATTATTGGGGCTGGTTTGCGCTGGCAAAGGAGGCAATTGATTTCAGGAAAAGATATAAAGATAAAAATAATAGTCTCAAACTAACCGATATCTTGGCGGAAAGGGGATTTTTGTTGCCTCTTACCATAAACCGAGCAGCCTGGGTAATGCCCTATGTTTACGTTATTTTTTGGGGTAAAAACATCCCGGTTTGGTTTTGGTTTTTATTTTTTGGGTGGATTGGCTTCTCGGCCTATTTGTTTTGGAATAAACTGAAACAAAAAATCTCAGAAGAAAAGTAAGTTATAATATAAAAAAGGAATTATATGGCAAAGAAATATACTTATGATGAGATTTTCCAGCGGAATATTGGCGTTTTCACCAAAGAAGAGCAAAAAAAAATAAGAAATCTAAAAATTGCTATTGCAGGCGTTGGCGGTATGGGTGGTTCAGTAGCTTATAGCTTAGCTCGACTCGGTGTAGGTGAATTTCGATTGGCCGACCCTGAAAAATTTGAAATATCAAATGTAAACCGTCAATTTGGGGCATATACAGATACAGTGGGAATGTATAAATCAGATGCAATTGAACAAGAATTAAAAAGAATCAATCCCGAGATAATTATAAAAAAATGGAATGAACCCTTAACACCAAAAAATATCGAAGATTTCTTAAAGGGAACAGATGTAGTTTTTGACGGGATGGAATTTTTTGAATTAGAAAATGAAAGATATCTGCATAAAGTTTCTGTAAAAAATAAATTGTGGGTTTTTATACTTCAAGGAGTTTTCAATATTACAACATTTCTTGCCTTCAATCCTGATGGGGTAACTTTTGAAGAAATGTTTGTGGTAGACGAAAAGGTAGATCTTGGCACAATGATAAGTAAAATGTTTCCTGAATTGCCAAAAGGAGCAAGCCCGGAAGCAATTCAAAAAATTATGCAAGATTATAATGAGGGGAAGGAAATCCATTTCCCTTCGTACTCCGTGCTTGCACCAATGGGTGGAACCTTTTTAGTTGAAGAATTTATCAAGGTTATTGTAAGAGGAGAGAAGCCAGCCGAAGAAGCACCTAACATATTTTCATTGAACCTTGAAACTATGGAAATAAAGCATTATAAATCAAAATGAAAAAGGAAATATATATTTGGGATAACATGGCTAAAGCCTTTCATGTTACCTCTAATAGATCCAGGGCTCATAAAGATAAATATCTTAAGATTGCTGAATTAATTTTAGCGTTAAAACCCAAAGATGTTTTAGACTTGGGATGTGGAAGCGGAATTCTTGAAAAGGAATTATATGATAAAGGATATTTTGGAAATTTGAGAGCCATTGATGCTAGTGTGCCAATGTTGGATATAGCAAAATCTTTAGTATCATTCCCAAAATATAAATTTATTCACGCGGATATAGATAGGAATTTTGGGGTAAGAAAGAATTTTGATGTCATTGTTTCTATAAATCTACTATTCTTTTTAGATTTTAAAAAAGAATTTTTTGAAAAAATAGAAAAACATTTGAAGAATAAGAAATCAATTTTTATACTCGTTGTGCCCAAACCGAGTAATGAAACCAACAATGTAAGTTTTTTAAAAGAGCATTTCAGAGATACAAATTGGTGGGAAAAAATTTTAATTATTACTAATGAAGTTTTCAACATTCCTTTTTATATAAAAATGTTCTTAGGCCAAAGAAAAGTTGAGAAATTAGAGAAAAAGGGAATCATAAATTACGATACTCCAAATTCAATCAAAAAAATGGCGGAAGAAGCTAAATTGCGTATAATAAGAGTAGAAGAAATTCACGCAAAACAGAATTGGTTACTATTGATGAGGAGGGCGGGGGATGAGTCTTAGTCTAGTTGTTATCACCACTTTTGGTGTTTTGTTAGCAAATCTATTCCTGGGTTTGCTTGTTTTCACGAGAAATCCGAAATCAAGAACAAATCGTAATTTTGGATTGATGGTTCTGTTTCTAATCGGGTGGTTAGCCACAAATTTTTTTGTAGACAGGGCAGCTACAACTGGTTCAGCGCTATTTTTAACCAAAGCAACTAATATATTTGCTACATTTGCTGCTTTTTTCTTCGCTGTTTTTTGTTTCAAGTTCACTAACATAGAACAAAAAATTAAAAACATCAAATTTTTTAATTATTTAATATTTTCTATTACCTTACTCATGGCTCTTTTTGTTCTAAGAGGGTGGATTGTGAAAGATGTTTTCTTGAAGGACGGGATTTATGAAATTGTTAGTGGCTCATTAATAAATTATCATTTAGTTTATTTTATAATTATTTTTGTGATTGGATTGGGCAGCCTAATATACTCTTTTTTCAATTTAACCGCATTTCGTGCACAACAATTAAAATATATGATTTTTGGCCTAGCTCTTTTTATCGTAACGGCACTTTTGTTCAGCTCCATAATACCGTTATTTACGGAAAGTTATGTAACGGTGGCACTTGCTCCAGTTAGTTCTCTGTTTTTCATTGGTTTCACATCCTACGCAATTATTAAGCACCGTCTCATGGATATTCGCATGGTGGTGGCGCGGTCGGTGTCATATTCGCTTTTGCTTTTAGCTCTCGCGGGTTTTTATACCAGCTCAATCTTTTTGGTCCAGCAATATATCTTTAAAGAAACTTTCAAAACCGGCTACATCGCCACCCAAATGGTCATCGCTGTTATCATGGTGTTTGCTTTTCAACCGCTTAGGCGTTGGATTAATAAAGTTACCGATAAGGTATTTTTCAAAAATCAATACGACCCCGAAACTTTTTTAGATACGCTTTCTCACACCATAAGCGGATCTATCGTCCTAATAGAACTTTTGTACAAAACTCTCAACATTATTGTTTCTGAAATGAAAATTACCCGCGGTATGGTGGTTGTTTTTTCGGACACCGGCCATGTTTTTACCAATCAATCAGTTGGTTATCACGATGCGCCACCAATGGATGATGAAGAATTGGTGCACATGGCCAAAGACGGACTTTTGGTTTATGACGAACTGCCGGAAAACTCGCGCTACAAACACCTGCTTCGTAAATACGAAGCCTCAGCCGCCATCCCCATCAAAACCAACTCAGACACGCAAGGCCTGCTTCTTTTAGGCGAAAAACAATCCGGCGATATGTTTAACGCTAACGACCTGAAAGTTTTTGAAATCATTGCGCCGGAGCTGGCGGTTTCTATAACCAACTCCAAATCCTACGAAAAAATCGAACGCTTTAACGTTACATTGCGCCAAGAAGTCAAAAAAGCGACAGGGGAACTTGAACGCAAAAACGAACAGCTCCGTGAACTCGACAAGGCCAAGGACGAATTTATTTCCATGGCTTCGCACCAACTTCGAACGCCGCTGACAGCCATTAAGGGTTATCTTTCGATGCTTCTTGAGGGTGATGCCGGTGAAATCCGCGTTTCCCAATACGATTTTGTGAACGAGGCTTTTCAGGGCGCGAACCGCATGGTCGGGCTCATAAACGATCTTCTAAACGTTTCCCGTATGGAAACCGGGCGCTTCTTTTTGGAGCCGGTGGAAGTTGATCTGGATCGCGTTATCAATGAAGAAATTAAGCAACTTCAAAATCACGCCAAAGAAAAACATCTTTATTTGAAATACGAAAAGAAGGGCAAGGTACCCACAGTTTGGGCCGACGAAACCAAATTGCGCCAGGTGGTGATGAACTTTATCGACAACGCCCTTTATTACACTACAGCCGGTGGAGTGACGGTTAATTTGTATAAAGAAGGACCCGATGTGGTTTTTGAGGTTCACGACACGGGGATTGGAGTTCCAAAGGCATCTCAAAAACAGCTATTTACCAAATTTTATCGTGCTGATAACGCCCGACATGTGCGTCCGGACGGTACCGGACTTGGAATTTACCTGGCTAAAAAAGTGGTTGATGATCACCACGGTAAGTTGATTTTTGAATCAACAGAAGGTAAGGGCTCAACCTTTGGCTTTAGATTCCCGATTAAATCCAAGCTTTCCACCAAACGGATGGCAGCTCCAATGCCCAATATAGGTGCTGGCCTCACCACCCCTGCTATTGGTGAACTGGCGGCCGGCGTTGGCGTGCCTGTTAACGCACTTGAAGCAACCTCATTGCCAAAACCGGTTGAAGCGAATGTTCCAAAAAATCCGGAAGAAAAAACCGCCACCGAATCAGCCAAGGAATTGTTGCGCGAAGCCGAACTGGTCCGCGACGATGCCTTAAAGAAATAACAAAAAGCATTGAAAAAGAGTCAATTTTTTGCTATAATCTACGGGCAATTCTGAGATAAAAAAATTAAAATCTGTCGATTTTAATTTAGAGGAAGCATAACGAAAGAGTGGAGTGGTGAGTTAACGAGCTGCAAAACTCGACAGTTTATGCTAACGAGGTCCCATCGTCTAGCGGTCAGGACGCCAGGTTTTCATCCTGGTAACAGGGGTTCGATTCCCCTTGGGACTACCAAAGTGAGTCAGAACGATTTATCGCTCGGGCTCACTTTTAGTTTTAAGGGTCTGAGAACCCCTGAATGTCTGAGCGAAGCGAGATAGCGGTGAGATTCCCCTTGCCCGCCCGGATGAATCCGTTCGGACGGGGGACTACCAAACAGGCCGTAATTCATTTGTGAATCGCAACCTGTTTTAGTTTTTGATATAATTTGGAAAGAAATTATTTAATTTAGTGAGGGAAAAATGGAATCAGAAGTTAGAAAACATAAGTATTTGCCCATTCTCATTGCGGTTTTTGTAATGTTATTGGTAACGACAATTGCAGTTGGGGGTGTTTGGTATTATATGGACCAACAAGCGAAGAAAGCGGCTAATGATAATGCTAAACAAGTTGCTGAGTTGCAGAAACAGATTGATGATTTGAAGGGAACAGAAAAAACGTTAATTGATTTAACTGCAAGTTGGAAAGTTTATACCGATAAGGAATATTCTATAAAATATCCGACAAGCTGGTATTTAACATCCGCTACCATTCAGAGTTGGGCACCCACAACGAATGGCGCAGGCGGGTTAGCTGAGGGCATGTCCAAAATTGATTTACATGGACTTGATTCGTATTCAGGCATTACTTCCAGTGTTCTAAAAACAGCCGTTGATCAAGTAATCGCTGAATGGAAGCAAGGTAATATAGATAGGGGTAATACCAGTTTTACGGTAAAAAGTACAGAAAAATTAACAGTTAACAACGAAGAGGCATATCTGGTTGTTACCCATTCTACTGAGGCGGGTTCTGCAACACTGTATACGCTCTATGTGATGGACAACGGTTTATTAAGAAGCATTGCTGTCGTTTCAGGTGAAATTCCTACTGTTACTACTGATAAGGAAATTAGGTTACTGATAAATACTTTCAAGCTAGTATAGTTCTGGAAGACAAGTAATTGAGTTAATTTAATAATCTGCTTAAGCGAAAATAAACTCAATATTCTTGGGCACAGAGCTCCAATGCAATATGATTTGGACTACCAAAGAGACCGTAATTCATTTGTGAATCGCAACCTGTTTTAGTTTTTGATATAATTTGGAAAGAAATTATTTAATTTAGTGAGGGAAAAATGGAATCAGAAGTTAGAAAACATAAGTATTTGCCCATTCTCATTGCGGTTTTTGTAATGTTATTGGTAACGACAATTGCAGTTGGGGGTGTTTGGTATTATATGGACCAACAAGCCAAAAAAGATAAGGCAGCAGCAGCAGAAGAGACTATACAAGATCTAAGGAATCAAATAAATGGGGTGAACAACACAGGGGAGGAAACAACAGTTGGCACCGTGAGCACCACCGCTGATTGGAAAACATATACTAATTCAGAATATAATTTTAGTATCAAATATCCGTCCAATTTCTATGTAACAGTTGGCGGGCTAAATCCGGATAATACTTTTTCGGTTTATTTTCAAAATGTTAAATATCAGAATGTCGAGGCAGAAAGTCCGCAAATCGGCTTGACTCTTTTTCCAAAGAAAGCCACTGATTTGGGATTATGGATTAAAAATAGCCCGGAATACTTCACCGATGTAACTGATTTTGCTCAATCATCAATAATTGACGGCTATTACTTTAAATCTAGCGGGATGGTTATAAATGAGAATTACGCTACTCAAAATAGTGCTAAAACTTATGCCTATGTAATCGGTGCGCCTCAGGGATTCAGTGAATGTTCTGTGACTGATTTGGCCAAATCTCTTAAAATAAACTAAGGGAAATATTTAAAAATTTAATTCATCCTGAAGTTGTAAATTCGGGTTGATTTGCTATTCTATAAAGGATGATAAAGGGGGAACTGAAATGATAAAAGTAGCCATTAACGGATTCGGACGAATCGGGCGTCAAGTTTTTAAAATACTGACCGAAAAATACGGACGTGACGTCGAGGTGGTAGCGGTTAATGACCTAACGGATCCGGCCACGCTCGCGCATCTTTTGAAATTTGATTCTAACT
>CAYZJN010000032.1:0-6902 GCA_964479115.1 uncultured Candidatus Saccharibacteria bacterium
TCAGGGCACCGACCGGCATACCGGCTCTCAACTTCACGCTCGCAATGGATTTTTTAGCTTTGGTGCGAACACTTTTTTGACCGGTAATGGTTTCGAGTGCTATTTCCGCTTCTTCCAAGCGCTTCACGTCAGCCACGGCACGGCCAACACCAACATTAATAACAACCTTGGTCACCCTCGGGATAGCGTTGGCATTCTTAATAGAAAGCTCCGAAGCGAGCTTGGCTCTAATTTCTTTATTATAAATGTCTTTTAGGCGAGCCATTATTTCTCCTTTTTCTCCTTGGCAACAACGATAGCTTTGCCGCATTTTTTACAAATTCTGGTTTTTTCTTTACCCTTGACCTGATATCCGATTCTGGTTGGTTTGTTGCAAGATGGGCAAATTAATTGAACCTTTCCGGCCGGCATGGGTTGAGTGACTTCAACTGTACCGCCAGAGGGATATTTTTTAGAAACTTTAACGTGCTTTTTAACGGTATTTAATTTTGTCACAATTAATTTACCGCTTTTTGCAAGCACTCTTTCAACCTGACCGGTCTTGCCTTTATCTTTGCCGGCAAGCGCGATTACTTTATCACCTTTTTTTAAATTCATTTTCATTACACAACCTCCGGGGCTAGTGAAATAATCTTCATATAACCCTTTTCACGTAATTCGCGGGCCACCGGACCGAAAATTCTGGTTCCACGCGGTGTGCCGTCTTTGTTTATAATAACAGCTGCATTTTGATCAAAACTTAGTGTTGAACCGTCCGGACGTCGATATTCTTTAACGGTTCGAACAACAACTGCCTGAATAACTTCTTTCTTTTTGACCGTACCGTTGGGAGCGGCAATCTTAACAGAAGCCGTGATAATATCGCCGAGCGAAGCATACCTTCGTCGGGTACCACCAAGCACCTTGATGCACATAATTTCCTTGGCACCAGTATTGTCGGCTACTTTTAATCTAGTTTGCGCTTGTATCATTATTTATCCTCTAATTCCTTACCGCTTATTACTTTCACGGTTGTCCAACGCTTATTTTTGGAAAGCGGTTTCGATTCTTCAATCAGAACAAAATCGCCTTCCTTGGCCTTGATGGTATTTTCAGCCATGAATTTTGTGTGCTGCGTATATTTCTTACGATAAAGCGGATGAGTTTTTTTGGTCTCAACGGTTACAACTATGGTATTCTGCATCCGGTCTGATGTTACGATTCCTTTAAGATTTCTTTTCATCTTCTTCCTCTCGTTGAATTTCTCTTTCCTTCAAAATGGTTTTAATTTGGGCAACTTCTTTTTTGATTTTTTTAATCTCTGTGTGTTTATTGGTTTCTTTGGCCGCAACCTCAAAACGAATTTTAACCAAATTATCCTGCAATTTTGCCAAATCTGTCTGCAGCTCTTTATCTTTTTTCTGAACTATTTCTTTAACCTTCATCTTTTTCACCTGCTAATTCTTTGGCAATAAATTTAGTTTTAACTGATAGTTTATGGGCGCCCAAGCGTAATGCTTCGCGAGCAATTTCTTCAGAAACGCCGTCCATCTCGAAAATAATGCGACCGGGACGAACCTGAAAAACATAGTGATCAAGTGCACCTTTACCGGAACCCATGGTGACTTCGTTTGGTTTTTTGGTAACCGGCTTGTCCGGGAAAATGCGTATCCAAACCTTGCCGCCCCTTTTAATATAACGAGTGATGGCACGACGGGCAGCTTCAATCTGACGCGAATCAACCCAAGAAGCACTCATAGCCTTCAACCCAAAACGGCCAAAATCAAGGCTAGTACCGCGATTCTCGATGCCGCGGGTAAGGTTTTTCATCGCTTTGCGATGTTTAGTTTTCTTGGGCATTAACATTATTTATTCTCCTTGGTGTTTTTGACGATGTCACCTTTATAAATCCAGACTTTGACGCCGAGAATCCCGTAGGTAGTCCAGGCGCGGGAAGTACCGTAGTCAATGTCGGCTCTAAGTGTGGCCAACGGAATTTTTCCTTGCGTAATGAATTGACTGCGGGAAATTTCTGCACCGTTCAAACGTCCACCAATCATAATTTTGGCGCCTTTAGCACCGGCTTTCATGATTTTATCAAGCGATTGTTTGGCGGCTCTTTTAAAGGCAATTCTCTTTTCCAATTGTTGAGCGATAGAATCGGACATAATTTGAGCATCCAGTTCCGGTTCACGGATTTCTTCAATGGAAATATCTTTGATTTTTGATTCTACTAGTTTAGAAAGTTCAGTTTTAAGTTCGGTGGCACCGGCTCCGCCACGTCCGATAATAACACCCGGGCGTGAGGTAAAAATAATTACTGTAACCAAGTTGGCGTTGCGTTCAATTTCAACCCTGGAAATGCTGGCCTTAGCACCGAGTTTCTTTTGAATGTATTCACGAATACGAATATCTTCATGTAAAAATTTGGCGTAATTCTCTTTTGAGAACCACCTTGATTTCCAGTCTTTTTTGACTTGGAGTCTGAAACTAATTGGATTTACTTTATGACCCATATTTGCCTTTCTATCCTGTTTTCCTTCGGAAGAAGGTACTCTTTACGTCCACTTTCGGTGCGGCCTGTTCTTTCTTGATGAATTCAGGGCGCTCAACTTCCAGTTTATTTTCTTTTTCTTCAGATTTAGCAGCGGTTTTTTCGGCCTTTTCGGCTTTTTTAGCTGCGACTTCTCCGGATACGATAACTGTAATGTGTGCAGTCGGTTTTTGAATCGGGGCAGTAGCGCCCTTGGCTCGGAAACGATAACGTTTCAAAACCGGACCCTTATCAATTGTAATGCTTGAAACAGATAATTCTGATTTTTCTAAATTAAAGTTATTTTCAGCGTTAGCAATGGCACTTTTCAGCACCTTGGCAATTTCGGCTGCAGCTTTTTGAGGCGTTTGTGTTAATGCCACTAAAGTAGCGGCTGCATTTTGACCACGATAAAGTTTGGCAATGCTTCTTGCTTTCTTTGGTGACAATCTAATAAATTTACCTTTTGAAATTACTTCCATTTTCTATCCTTGTTTTGCCTGTTCTTTAGCCATTCTGCCGCCATGACCGCGGAATTTACGTGTCGGCGAAAATTCGCCTAATTTATGCCCGACCATATCCTCTGTGATTAAAACCGGAACGTGTTGACGTCCGTTATGAACGGCTATTGTATGTGAAACCATTTCCGGTGTAATCGAAGAACCTCTGGCCCAAGTTTTCACAATTTTTTTATCAGAACCGAGCGCCAGAATTCTCTTCTGTAGCCTTTCGTCAATGTATGGTCCTTTTTTCAGTGATCTTGACATAATAACTCCTGCCTTTTCGGGCGTTATTTCTTCTTTCTGCGTTTAACTATATATTTATTGGTCGGGTGATTTTTCTTTCTGGTTTTAAGTCCCAAAGCTTTCGCGCCCCAAGGGGTTTTTGGACCGCCTCTAAGACCGATGTCCGTGTGGCCTTCACCACCACCATGCGGGTGATCATTCGGGTTCATGGATTTACCCAAGACTGACGGTCTGAATCCTAGTTTACGGATTCGACCGGCCTTGCCCCATTTGATGTTTTGATGGTCAGGGTTGGAAACAATTCCGATTGAGACTAAGCAATTTTCGTTTATTTTTCTGATTTCACCGGACGGTAATTTTACTTGGACGAATAGTCCTTCTTTGGCAACAAGTTGGGCCGAAACGCCGGCAGAACGGGCAAATTTGCCGCCTTGTCCCGGGTTGACTTCAACATTATAAATAAATGTGCCCACCGGGATATTCTTTAGTTGGGCTCGGTGACCGGGACGGATTAAAGCCTCGTCACCAAAAATAATACTTTTACCGACTTTTAAGTTTTGCGGCGCAACGATATATAGTTTTTTACCGTCAGCGGATTCGCAAAGCGCAATACGAGCACTGCGATTGGGATCATACTCAATTGTTTTTACTTCATATTTACCGGCCGCACTTCGAAAATCAATCAAACGATAAAGACGTTTTACTCCACCACCGCGATGCCGAACTGTAATTTTACCTTGGTTGTTGCGGCCAGATTGCTTTTGCAACACTCTGGTTAGGGATTTTTCAGGAGTTTTTGCGGTAATATCAGCAAAGTCGTCAATTGAAATTTGACGGGTTGCGTTGGAAATAGGTTTTAAATCACGTACTGGCATTAGATTTTAAACTCCTCGATTTTTTGACCTTTTTTAACGGTGATAATCGCCTTTCGCACCGTGTTACGTCGACCGTAAATTCGGCCGATTCTTTTCAGCTTGCCGGGAATATTGATGATATTAACAGCCAAAACTTCAACCTTAAAAAGCCTTTCGACTTCCTTTTTAATTAAATCCTTATTAGATTTTGGAGTAACGTGAAAGACGTACTTGCCACTTTCTTGTGCAGCAAAACCTTTTTCGGAAATAACGGCTTTTTTAAGAACTTCTTGCATTATTTCTTACCCTTCGCAACAGTTTTCGCGGCTGTTTTTGGAGCAGCCGGTTTAGCGGCAGCTTCTTTGAAAACCAAAATGTTTCTGGCCTTTAGAATTTCGAGCGTACTGGCCTGATTTTCGGTTGTCAGTTTAACGTCTTTAATATTCCGGAAAAATCTTTGTAGGTTCTTAATTTCTTCGGCTTTGATTTTATCAGAAGCCAAAACCAGCAAAGGTTTTTCAAGTTTATTTTTAGTAATTATGGCAGCAGCTTCTTTGGTCTTCGTAATTTTTGATAAAGCGACCGAAACGGTTTGTTCTTTACGTGATTCCAGTGCAATCTTTCTGGCCAAAGCTCTTTCTTTTTTATTAACAGACTTTTGGAAATTTTCATGCCCGGTTGGACCAAAGGTTACACCGCCGCCGCGCCAGATCGGTGAACGCGAAGAACCGGCACGGGCTCGGCCGGTGCCTTTTTGTCGCCAAGGTTTCTTGCCGCCGCCGGAAACATCACCACGTTCTTTGGTTTTAGCCTTGCTTCGGCGCAAATTGGAAAGCTCGGCATCAACAACTCTTGATACCACCATGTTCTTATTTACTTTTTTCTCCGTGGCTTCCATTATGCGTTTTCCTTTTTAATGTCTGGGGCCGAAATCATAACTAACGATTTTTTTGGACCCGGGATGGAACCTTTAACTAAAATCAAACTATCTTCCGGCATCAGTTTTACGATTTGGAGATTTTTATGAGTTACTGTTTCTACGCCCATTCTTCCCGGTAGTTTTTGGCCCTTCATAACATGTTGCGGAAACATTGCGCCAATCGAACCCGGAGCGCGGTAGTTATGTGAACCATGAGTTTTGGGACCGCGATGAAAATTATGGCGTTTGATGGTTCCGGCAAAGCCCTTACCTTTGCTGACGCCCTGCACATTCACTAAATCGCCTTCTGTAAAGACATCCAAACCAATTAAGTCACCGACTTGATAGGTTTGACCATCTTCACCTTCGATTTCCCGTAAATATTTAGGTGTTTTACCACTCTTTTTCAGATGACCAATTTGCGGTTTGGCGGTCTTTTTGGCTTCGCCCATGCCGATTTGAACGGCATCATAACCGTCTTTTTCGGCGGTTTTAACTTGGGTAACCACATTACCCTCTGCCAAAAGCAAAGTAACCGGCACAAAGCCGCCCTTTTCATCAAAGAGATGGGTCATTTCCAATTTTTGAGCAAGTATACTTCTCATTTTTTTTATCAGCTTTTAGCAAATTAAATTTCGACAGCCGACGGTTTCGTTTCCGACCTTTCTGGCTCTCGAATATATTATTTGCTAAGCGTTCTTAATTATAGCCTAAATTATCCTTAAAAGTCAACTATTTTTTGAGATTAGCAGAAGGACTCCGGCGGTTTGAACCGCCGGAGCCTCCATCCTTCTGCGCTAGTAGTTGTGCACGCCGATCCAAGGGTTGCCGAGAATGCTCTCGATGAACTCAGGCAGGATGACGTCCCGCACGCTTGCCGCGTGTGATTCGTAACCCATGGCCCGGAGCTCGAGCTTGACGGTAACACCACGACCTCGTGTTTGAAGCTTGGTGATCTGATGACAGTCGAGGTAGCGCTCTGGTACTCCCCAGATCTGACGCTGTGTTGCTCGGTCTTCGACGATACGGGGTTCCGAGAGATATGCTCCGGCATCCTGGAACGTCGTGCCAAGAACCTCAGACCTCTTGGATCCTTGGGCGTTCTGACTCCGCGATTCCTCGACGGAAGCCTCAAAGCCTTCAAGCAAACCCGGACCGATCATGTCACCGAGGGAGCGGATTAGGCCTACCAACGGCAGGCATGCGTCGGCCACTCGAAGAATCATGAATCGGCTATCCGAGTCTCTTGCCACGCGCATGTGCTCCTGAATGATGTTGTCTCCGATACTGCCAGGGGTCCAGTTGCTCCCCAGAACGACAGTCGGCAAACCTAGAGCATAGGCGTAGAGGCCTGCGACCTGATGCAGTTCGACTGGCGTACAGTCGATGACAATCAGATTGTTGTCCCCTTTTGCCATGAACTCGTCGATTCGGAGAGAGATCCCGCCCCAGTCGACGACTTCGATGCTTTGATTCATGGAGACACTTCTGATTCTGGCGTCACGACCAAGCGTGAACGGCAAGACATCGTAGCTGGGTGAATCGGCCAAGGCCGCATACACCGCTTGCCCAAGTTTGCCGGTCGCGCCGGAAATGAGTACAGTTGTTGTTCCGGTTCGGGAAATCAAGCGTAACACCCCCCTTCTTCATGATGGCGGTGGAGGACCGCCTATCAAGGTACTTGGATAGAAACCAATTAACGCCTGCCGAATAGCAGACGTTGTATTATAAAATATTTAGGCTAAAAAATCAAGTTTTTACTTGCCTTCTTCAATAGCCAGGTGTTTAAAATGACGGGAGCGGCGAATAAGATAATAAATATAATGCCGCGCCAAATCCAGCCTCAAAGCACACAGCACTTTTTGGAACCA
>CAYZJN010000033.1:0-6822 GCA_964479115.1 uncultured Candidatus Saccharibacteria bacterium
AGTTACCGTTTGGTAAAAAATTTGTTTGGGTACAAAAGGGACCGCAAAAAGTGGATCTGAATGTAATCAAGAAACCCAACCTGCCCAAAGGTACGGTTTTTGTTCGTCTCGAACCGGGTCAATTGATTGAGGCTGAAGTTAAGAAACTGCGTCAGGTTACTCACAAATCGTTACTCTCAGGGCAAGTTTCGCCCAAAGCAACCAGAATTTTGGATATTTCAAAACCGGAGGAAGAAATTCTCGCGCAAATGAAGCCAAAGACTCGCTACAACATCCGTCTGGCGGAGAAAAAGGGCGTGACTGTCAAGATGCTCGATAGTGAAGATATTCTTTTTGACTTGCTCAAAAAAACCGCTAAACGTGATAAGGGCTACGCACCACACCCCAAAAGTTATTACACCAAAATGATTAAAGATTTGGGAAAGCATGACGTGGCTCACATTTTTGTAGCGGAGCACGAGGGTGATTTTTTGGCGGCGATACTAGTTGGATTCTTTGGCCATACGGCGATTTATCTGCACGGTGGTTTTGACGTGCAAAAACGCAACCTGATGGCGCCTTATCTTTGCCAATGGGAAGCGATTAAATACGCCAAGAATAAAGGCTGCAAATATTATGACTTTTGGGGTGTCGCCGAATCAGAAGACCCGCACGACCCGTGGGCGGGAATTTCGCGCTTTAAAGAGGGTTTTGGCGGTGAAAAGGTCGTGTTTCCGGGCGGATATGACCTTGTTCTTTCTAAATTCTGGTATAATTTTTTGACACTAATGGCAAAACTAAAACATCTTGTAAGGTAAGCGATGATTGAAAAAATTTTGAATTTTTTAAAAAAATTAATTCCGCGAGGTCTATTTAAAATTTTCCAGCCTTATTATCATTTCTTTTTGATTTTAACTGGGAATATTTTTTACCGTTTTCCGGGACGTAAACTTAAAGTAATCGGGGTTACCGGTACCAACGGTAAATCAACTACGGTCGAGCTCATAAACGCGATGCTTAAGGAAGCCGGTTACAAAACCGGTATGATTTCGACGGTTGCAATTGAGGTGGCGGGTGAGCGAAAAGACAATGTAACTAACCGCACCACACTGGGGCGCTGGCAAACACCACGCATCTTGCGCCAAATGGTCAAAGCCAAATGTGATTATGCGGTTTTGGAGGTGGCTTCCGAAGGCATTGCTTGGTTTCGAACCTGGGGCATTCCGTTTGATGTGGCGGTTTTTACCAATCTTTCGCCGGAGCATTTGAATTTTCACGGCAACATGATTAATTACCGCAACGTAAAAGGAAAGCTCTTTTTGAATCTTTCTTTTTCTAAACGGAAAAAGGGCACGCCTAAAGTCTCGGTGGTTAATGCCGATGATAGGGAAGCCGGCTATTTTGGGGCTTTTCCGGCCGATAAAAAGTATACATTTGGGCTCAAAAAAGGTGATGTTATGGGCAAAAACATCAAATCGGGTAACTTTTTGGAATTTAGTGTAGCTTATGGCACTAAAATTTACCCTGTCAAATCGCCACTTTTTGCCCAATTTAACGTTTTGAATATTTTGGCCGCTTTCTGTGTCGGACTTTCGCAAGAAATTGACCCTAAAATCATCACTAAAGGGATCGAAGCGGTCAAATTGGTACGTGGACGGATGCAAAAAGTGGCAGAAAAGAACGGGGTTAGCTATTTTCTGGATTATGCTGTGACACCGGACGCCTTCGAGCTTTTATTCAATGAGCTCAGAAAAATGACAAAAGGCAAGCTAATTGCGGTTTTTGGTGCCACAGGAGATCGCGATAAGGAAAAAAGACCAAAATTAGGGGAGGCAGCCGCTAAGTTTTGCGATATTGTCATTGTTACCGACGAAGAACCATATAGCGAGGACCCCGCTGCAATTATCGAAGTCGTTGCAGTTGGAGCCGAAAAAATAGCTAAAAATAAGGTTATAAAAATTTTGGATCGCAAAAAAGCGCTTAAGAAAGCCATCGAACTGGCTGAATCGGGCGATGTCGTGGTGGCAACAGGGCTCGGGCATCAAAAATACCGCAACATAGGCGGTAATAAAAAAATTGCCTGGGACGAAGCAGAAATAATAAAGAATCTTCTAGAGTAGCATACCCCGGCAGAGGTCAGTCGAGCCTTGTGGCTCAAATTACTGTCGGAAAACCGACATGCCGGGGCCAAGAAAGACCGAAAAAGGCCTTTCGATAATTGCTCTATCACCACCAATCTTTGGGCGGTTTAGCCGGGGGTTCAGCCCGACGCCCTATTTTGGATCACCTCCGGTTCAGGCGGAGACCGCCTGTGTCTGCTTGCTGCCGCCGGTAGTCCTTCTGCCAGGCAGGCTCTCGAACAATTTCATCGCTCCTCCCTTGTGGTTAGCGATGACGTCGTCTCCAGACGAACTTAGTAGCCCGCCAGAGACGAAAGATGTTCCTTCTTGACATGCCCATGCATCTAGCTGATTGGGGTTGAACCAATTAAGGTACCTACCTTCCACTCGTGGATGGTTTTCCGTATGTTTATTATAGAACTTTTAGATTTTTGAAGTAAAGTTTAATATTCAATACCAATAGCTTTTTTGACGGACGTGAGCTTCATATGAGCGAGCGGACGGACTTTTTTGGCGCCATTTTCCAGAATTTGACGCACTTCGCGGTCTTTTAGAGCGAAGTATTTCTTTTGGAAAGGCTCAAGCAGCTTAATTACGGCTTCGGCAACGTCTTTTTTAAATTCGCTGTAGCTTTTGTCTTTGTATTTTTCTTCTAGCTTATCAATACCAACGCGTTCGCAAACCGACATAATATTGAGTAAATTCGAAATTCCCGGCTTTTTAGCGGGGTCAAACTTGATTTCCGAACCGGAATCAGTCACGGCGCGGGCAAATTTAGCTCTAATAACACCCGGCTCATCAAGCAAAAGAATATAAGAATTCGGGTTTTCGTCGCTTTTGGACATTTTTACCTTCGGATTTAGGAGGTTCATAATGCGCGCGCCTTCAGCTTTAATGGTAGGACGAGGCACCACAAAAATATCGCCAAATTTAGAATTCATGCGTTCGGCAATGTCACGCGCCAGCTCCACATGCTGTTTTTGATCATCGCCCACCGGCACTTCTTCGGTGTCGTAAAGCAGGATATCAGCAGCCATCAACATCGGGTAATCAAAAAGCCCGACCGTAACATTTGTGCCTTTAACGCGGTATTTATCTTTAAATTGAATCATGCGATTAGCTTCACCAAAATGTGTAAAGCAGTTCATAATCCAACCGAGTTCGGTATGCTCGGAAATGTCTGATTGCACAAAAAGTACCGAGTTTTTAAGGTCCAAACCGGCGGCTAAGTACATTTTGGCAATTTCGATGGTTCTTTTTTTAAGAATTTGCGCTTCTTGAGGCACGGTTATGGCGTGATAGTTCACCACACAAAAGATATTATCTTTGCCCGTTTGAGCGCTCATAGCCGGCGCGAGCATACCTAAGTAATTGCCCAGAGTCATATCACCACTGGGTTTGATACCGGAAAAAACGCGAATTTTTCTTTTCATAACCAAATTTTACTATAAATTAAGGTTTTTGTATAAAAAAACGGCCATTTGGCCGAAATAAGGTGGTGCGGGCGGAAAGGTTTGTTCGGCAGAGCCGACGTTGGCCTTTCCGCCCGGGCACAGCAGCAGCTACTTGTCCTTCTTCTTCCCCCAGAAGGTGCGGAAACCGCAGATGCGGAGAACCGCGTAGACGAGTATCGCGAACGCGACGGTCGGGACAGCGACCTCGTTGAAGGTCCACTTGACGAATCCCCAGAGGAATTCGCCGACCGCGACACGCTCTACGTACACGTACAGGAGAATTGCGAGTGCTGTTGCTGCGACGAGGATCCAACCGTAACGGCGGATCCAAGCTATGAAATTCCGCATGATTTCCTCCCTGAGTCGCGGAATTGGTGCTCCTGCCGGTTGGCAGAACGGAATATAGTATCACAAATAGACAAAATTGTCAACAACTAGATAAGCAACCCAAAAAACCGGTATTTGACACATAAATACATCTATGTTACAATTGACACGTGGAAAAGAATGATGTGTCAAAAAACGAAGAGCTGATTTCAATTGCTAAAGCGGCAGAGCTAACCGGTTATTCGCGCCAGCATATTTTGCGGCTGGTTAATGCCGGAGAAATCCCGGCCAAACGTGTCGGACGTTCTTTTGTAATTGTTAAAAAACACCTGCCCGGGCCCTTTGGCAGCATGAATCAAGCTGAAAAATCAGAAATAGATAAAGCGGTGGGCAAGATTTTCAAAAGTTACGGCGAGACTATCAAGGAATTAGGGAAAGAATAGGGGATGTAAGCGTGAAAATCCTCAAAGTTGAACATGTCGAAGAAATTTCCTACCAAATGGCGCAACGCCAAATGGCTTGGGATGAGCCGATTCCGGATTTTGGCAGCCGTTATCCCGGCAAACTGGAAAGCTGCATGGTGCAATCGTTCCAAACTTTCGGCAAGCGTGATTTGTACCCAGGATTGGTTAAAAAAGCGGCAATTCTTTTCTATTTAATGATTAAAAACCACCCTTTTTTGAACGGGAATAAGCGGATTGCCGTGACCACAATGATTACTTTTTTGATTATCAACAAAAAATGGCTCAATGTGACGAACGAAGAACTCTATGGAATTGCAGTTTGGGTGGCCAAATCGAACCCCAAAACCAAAGAAGGCGTGGTTATTGCAATAGAAAACTTTATTGAGCGCAGTATTGTGCCGTTAAAGTAGCTTGATTTTCGGACTGAAATTTGCTACAATACTCATGTACAAATGAATATATGTAATCGGTGACAGCGATTAATTCATGTCACCGTAAGGTGATTTTTCTTATTTGTACCTGTAGCTAGCTTTTTCTCAGTTGAAATCTGTCGATTTCAACTGCAAAGGAAGCGTAGTGAAAGTGAGAAGCAGTTGCATAAAAGCAATCTGTGTATCACGTCAGCTTACGCTGACGTGGTCCCGTAGCTCAGTTGGTTAGAGCGCCGCCCTGTCACGGCGGAGGTCGCCGGTTCGAGCCCGGTCGGGATCGCCAAGAGCCTGTTTCACACTTGTTGAGAGCCAGGCTCTTGTGTTATATTCGTGGCGGGCGAGAAGTCTATCCGCCTCTGGCGGAAGCCCGGTCGGGATCGCCAAATGGAACGCATATCAAATAGACCGATTCTATCGGTCTATTTCTATTAATGACGCAATTAACAATTGATGCTAAGGCTTTTTTGTGCTAGAATCTCCGCAGAAACAAACCGAGGGTCAGCCACTAGGCATGACCCTCGTAAAGTCTAGTACCTACACTACTGTGAGGAGGCAAAGAAGCGATGAGGCGTGGGAATACTGGCGGAGGCATCAGACAGACACATCCATCTGCACCACCTTCACTACCCGAGGTGAGAGCAATGCCTGAATCATTTGGCCCTTGGTTTGAAAACAAGCCATCAGATGGTTGGGATGGCGTCACCGTTCAGGTGTCCGAGGGCAGATTGCCCCAGGTCATCGAGGCGATTGAGCGACTTGAGAAGTGTCGGGACATCGAGCCCCATCTTCGAATCGTTCACGTCCTCCGGGGTGACAAGCTGGTAGTCAGTGTAGTTGCGAGCGACCTCGCTCGGTTCTACTCTCGCGTTATGTATCCACTTGGTGACTACCGTCCCCGCTTCGACGCTGCACACGACTACGGCTCTGGTGAAATTCGGGTCGAATTCATCTTCGAGCCGTAACACCCACAATGACCGCCAATCAACGGATACTTACAGAAGACCGCTGAGAGGCGGTCTTCACTTTGTCTGGCTCCAGCGCTGAGTTCCTTCGTCAAGTGGAATATTTTTGTGATATAATCAACACGTTAATAAGCCCAGATTCACGGCAATCTTTGCCTCGAGAATAAATTGCTACTGGCAAACACGAAAATAGAGGCTCATTATTAACTAAATAATAAGGAGTCTACTATGGCTAAAATGACACCTGAAGAACTAAATCCCTGGACAGAAGCAAGTCTTCAGAACATGAAGAACTGGCGTTCTTGGGGTTCTTGGTTCAGCTGGGGATCACCTGTGGGCTTGGGGCTTTTCTTCCTCGCCCTGGCGGGGACGATCTGGATTCTTGCCCAGGCGTTCTAAGCAAAAAAAGAAGCACCTAAAAAGGTGCTTCTTTTTTGTTATCTCTGATTTTACGGCTCACCAAACCTTTGTTATTCCTTATCGGCAAATACTACGAGCCGTTTGGAATAACTATTAGTAACTTTATTCCAAGTTCCTTCACAGGTAATAAGGTTAAGATGTGCTTTACCGTCATTTGAGATAAACACATCCGTGGTATCAGCTTTTGGGTCATAGCTTCGGCTTTCACGCACCACAAAAGTAATGAGCATGCCATTATTATTCTCGACGAATATCTTGTCTCCCTTCTGTAATTTGTCCAGATTATAAAATACCGCCGGCACGCCACTTTTTTTGTCTAAATGTCCGGCAATGACGGCACTGCCATTTTCTCCGGGGCGCTTCCCTGACGAATACCACGCTACATTGTCTTGATTTTTGGGTACATCCATCAACCCTCTCGGCGTAACGCCAACCGATTCGATATTGGCGTCAATATTTATTACCGGAATAGTCAAACGTATCGGTAGGCCATAGGCCTCCTTTGCTTCGCCCATAACCCCAAGTGCGTTTTTATTAAGACGATTATCTGAAACGGTATATACCGGATCCACAGTTTGAGATTGAAAAAACAAAACATAGGATAATATAGCTATCAAAGCCAGCACTTCGAGGAGCAATACAAGGTAAATATATTTTGTTTGTTT
>CAYZJN010000034.1:0-6621 GCA_964479115.1 uncultured Candidatus Saccharibacteria bacterium
TCTGCTTGCCGTTCAAAAATCATTAGAATACAGGCACAAACTTGCCCCAACTGCAATCGAATTGCAAAAAAAGGTGGCTATTGCCCACGTCATCATCAACCCGGAGGATTGGGCGGTGTCATTGCCTACGGTTATTTTAAAGATCCGATCCTTAAAAGGATAATTTATGCTTTTAAATATGAAGGTATTGCCGCTTTGGCGGATATTTTGGCTAGAGAACTTTTAGAGAGTCTTCAAAAAGAAAAACTTAACTGGGATTTGATTGCTTTTGTGCCGGTCACACGGAACCGTCAGTCTTGGCGGGGCTATAATCAGGCTGAAGAATTGGCGCGGGCCTTTGGTAAAATAACTTCAACAAAATTAGCCCCAGCGCTCACAAAAAAATCAAACACCCGAGCACAGGTGGGCCTAAGCCAAAAAGAGCGGCACCAAAACCTTGTTGGAAAGTTCAGCTACCAAATGGATAAAAAAATGATTTTAGGAAAGAGGATTTTAATAATTGATGATGTGGTTACTACCGGCTCAACTCTTGGTGAATGTGCCAAAGTCTATAAGAAAGCCGGGGCCAGAAGCGTTTGGGGTGCCGTTATCGCCAAGGAGTAAATTTCTTGGTGACTTGAAAATAAAACAGCGATGGCAGATAATTAAGTCATGGCAGGAGGGTCAAATAATTTAGACGGCATCACTGCTCCCAAGATAGAAGCCGTTAATCTGGCTAAACCAGAAACAACCCAAACCGAGGCGGAAAACACGACTCCGGAGGCTCTTTTGAGTTGGGTGGCCCCCTCCTTTGGTTATAAAGACAAAAATATTGCTTGGGTTTTAGCGGTTGTTGTGGTTTTCTTGGGTCTTGTGGGCTATTTTATTTATTCCCGCGACTGGTTTTCGGTCGGGGTTATCGCGGTTGTGGGAGTTGTGCTTTTTTGGTATGTTGCCAAAGTCCGCCCCTCTGAAACTGAATATTCAATTTCAGATATGGGCGTTACGGCTGGCCAGCATTTTTATCCTTTTTCAGACCTTCATTCTTTTTGGCTTGTTTATAATAATAAACTTCAAACCCTGAACGTAGCTTTTACCAAAAAATATTTACCCTCACTTACAATCAATATTTCAACCGTAGCTCCGCAGGATGTTAAAGATCTTTTGGCGAGACATATTCCCGAACAGGAAAAAAGAGGCGAGTCTTTTATCGATCGCTTGATTCGCTTAATTGGCCTCTAGATCTAATAATCTTGAAAAAATGGCTTTTTTGAGGTAAAATCTGATAGCTAATTGCCGAGTGCGGCAATAAGTAGGGGCCCGTAGCTCAGTTGGTAGAGCAGTTGCCTTTTAAGCAATTGGTCGTGCGTTCGAGTCGCACCGGGCTCACCAGTTCGAAGTTCGCTGTCGGATTGCAGAATTGACAGACCATTTCTTTCATCCTTTCGCAACTTCTCACTAGCAAAATAAATCGACAGATTTATTTTGAACGGCAGAATTCTTGGGAGCGATAGCAAGCTCTTTTATAATATAATAATGACACGGAGAGATGGCAGAGTGGACGATTGCGGCGGTCTTGAAAACCGTTGAGCCGAAAGGTTCCGGGGGTTCGAATCCCTCTCTCTCCGCCAACGTCGAAACAAACTATCAAGTTACGCGATATCGTAATATCGCTACACTTTTTCGTTGTTTCTCCTCTGCAGCAAAAATCGACAGATTTTTGCTGAGAAATCAAAATCTGTTGATTTTGATTTAGGAGGAGGAATCGCGATAGGATGAAGACTTGGAACTATCCAATGTCGGAATCCGACAGCGGATTCCGACGAGGTGAGGTACCCAAGTGGCTGAAGGGGCGGGTTTGCTAAACCTGTAGGTCGGAGTAATCCGGCGCGAGAGTTCGAATCTCTCCCTCACCGCCAGCAGTGTTTATTATGATATGATATAGCTATGCCTGGAGGGTCTCAAAATACAATCAGAGACGTGGTTTCTTCCTTCAACCGCGACCAACTTGAAGCCGATATCCAAAAAAAGGCCCAAACTTTAGGTTTGGGTTATTTTGATATCAGAAAAATTGAGATTCAACCCGATGTAATTTCTTTTGTTTCCGCAGAAGAAGCGCAAAAAGGGGTTTTGCCGTTTAAAAAAGAAGGGAACACCTTATTGCTCGGTTTGGCTGATCCCGCAAGTGAACAGGCCAAATTAACTCAAACAGAGCTTGGCCAGTATTTTAAAATCGAACCCGTTTTAATTTCTTGGGAAGCCATTAAAGACGCCTTACCGCATTTCCAGGGTATTCGAAAACAAATCTTAGAAAAGAAAAACGATTACGAAATCGAAGCGTCCCAAGAACCGCTGACATTTAAGGATTTGGAGGCGCAAATTAACAGTGCCCCGCTTCAAGATATTCTCAAATATATTGTCACAGTTGCCATTGCTGCTAATGCTTCCGACATTCATCTTGAGCCCCAAAAAGAGGGGGCCAGAGTTCGTTTTCGAATCGATGGCGTGTTGCACATCATTGGTTATTTAACAGATGAGCGATTCAAGTATATTCTCTCGCAAATCGAGCTAGCCTCTGGTTTAAAACTTAACGTGGATGAAGCCCAGGAGGGACGCCTAGAAATAAAACAAACCGAAGGTAATGTCAGTGTCCGTGTCGAAACCATGCCGACTCTTTACGGTGACGATATTAGCTTGCGTATCTTTAACACCGAAGCTGCCATGTTATCGCTTTCTGATTTGGGATTAAACGAATATTCTAAAATTCCTTTAGTTAAATCGTTAACACGTCCCAACGGTATGATTTTAGTGGTTGGGCCGACCGGGGCAGGAAAATCTTCTACCATTTATGCCATTTTGAATGCGCTTAATAAGCCAGAGGCAAAAATAATTACCCTCGAAGACCCGATTGAATATGCCCTCGCTGGCATTACCCAAAGTCAAATTAACGAAGGTGAAAGTTTTGCCACGCGACTCAAAGCCGTGCTTCGTGAGGACCCTGATATTGTTATGGTCGGTGAAATTCGGGACGCCGAGACGGCCGACGTGGCTTTGCACGCGGCACTGACCGGTCACGTAATGATTTCTACTTTCCACGCCAATAGCGCCGTTACGGCCATCGGACTTTTAAAGGAAATTGCCACTTCAAAATCGCTTTTAGGAACCTCTGTTAACTTGATTATCGGGCAGCGGCTGGTTCGCCGACTTTGTCAGAAATGTAGAACAAGCTACAAGCCCAATAAAGTTGAAGCGGATTTTGCTCAAAAAATTTGGGATAAATTGCCGGCTGAGCTTAAAACAAACAAGAAACTAGAATTTTACACTGCAACCGGATGTGATGCTTGTGATGGGTTGGGCTACAAGGGACGCATCGGCATTTTTGAGCTCCTGGAGCTTAATGTCGAGTTGCAAAAGCTAATCAATCGAGATGATATTACAGTCACCGAACTGCAAGAGGCGGCTTTAAAATCGGGCATGATTTCTATGGAAGGTGACGGGGTTTTAAAAGCCGCAGAGGGAATAACTTCGCTTTCCGAAGTTATGAAAGCGATAAGAGAATAGTTAGAACCAGTTTTTATCTTGGTCGAACTCCTTCAGGAGCTCTTTTTGTTTGTGGGAAAGTTTGGTCGGAGTTTCAACCGTCACAGTAACATAATGGTCGCCCTTTCCAGTCGAATTTAAATAGGGGAGGCCGCGTCCGCTAAGCCGGAAAATTTTACCTGATTGGGTGCCGGCTGGAATTTTGAGTGTGGCCTTGCCTTCAATTGTTTCAATATCGGTTTCTGAGCCTAAGGCCGCCTTAGGGAAAGATACTTTTATTTCAGAGAAAATATTGGCACCTTCACGACGAAAACGTTTATCAGGTCTTATTAAAATGGTCAGATAAAGATCGCCGGCAGGCACGCCAGCCGGTCCGGCCTCACCCATGCCGCTAAGTCTAATAGTTTGCCCGGAATCAATCCCGGCTGGAATCTTTACTTTGACGGATTTTCTTTCTTTTTGACGGCCTTGACCATGACACTCATGGCAGGGTTTTTCCGGCACCTTACCACTGCCTTTACAAGTCTCGCAAACAACAGCTTGAGCAAAGTTTCCGAACATGGTTTGGGTTTGTCGGGTCACTTGACCTTTGCCGCCGCAGGTCGGACAGGTTTTTTGTTCTGAACCCGGTTCGGCCCCCGAGCCTTTACAGCGCGAACAAACATTGTATTTATCGAGAATAATTTCTTTTTCAACGCCCCTGAAGGCTTCCGTAAAATCAATAGAAACGCTGGTCTTGAGGTCAGCTCCCTTGGGGGATCGTCTCGAACGGTGTGAACCTCCGGTGAACATCGATTCAAAAATATCACCCAGTCCGCCAAAATCTTCAAAGTTAACATTAAAGCCACTTTGGCCAAAACCTCCCTGGGTGTATTGGCCCCAATCAAAGCCGCCCGCACCGCCATTCATCCTGGGCCCGGCGTGACCAAATTGATCATAGGCAGCTCGCTTTTTTTCGTCAGAAAGAACACCATAAGCCTCATTCACTTCTTTAAATTTAACCTCGTCTTCTTTGGAACCGCCTTTATCCGGGTGATACTTTAAGGCCAGCTTGCGATAAGCCTTTTTTAGTTCTTCTTTGTTGGCATTCTTTGAAACGCCTAAAATTTCGTAATAATCTTTTTTTTCTGCCATCTTTTACCCATTTCTCCGACGGAAGCCCATGCCTTCGTCGGAGTGATGGACCGCTAAACCGTTTATGATGAGACTGTCGAACTCATCGACTTTTAGCGAACCTTATTTCTTCTCATCATCCTTCTTTTTATCCTCGTCAACAACCTCACCCTCAACCGGACCCTCTTCCTTGGGTAATTCGTTATCTGGATTGACGTTTTTTGACTCCTCTTGATAAAGAGCCGCGCCAACTTTTTGAATTACTTCGGAAAGTTCGTCGGAGGCTTTTTTGATGGCCTCTAAATCGTCGCCATCCTTAACTTTTTTCAAGGCTTCAACTTTTTCGGAAACCTCTTTTTTATCATCTGCCTTGATTTTTTCACCGGCATCTTTCAGGGTTTTTTCGGTCGAATAGATAAGAGTGTCAGCTACGTTTTTGGCTTCAACCAGCTCTTTTTTCTTTTTATCTTCATCGGCATGTTTTTCTGCTTCCTGGCGCATTTTCTCAATCTCATCTTCTTTGAGTGAAGAAGAGCCGGAAATAGTGATTTTTTGCTCTTTGCTGGTTGCCTTATCTTTGGCGGTTACGTTTAAGATGCCGTTAGCATCGATGTCGAAGGTAACTTCAATTTGCGGTACACCGCGCGGTGCCGGAGGGATCCCGTCAAGCATGAAGCGACCTAGTGTTTTGTTGTCTGCAGCAAATTCTCGCTCACCTTGTAGCACGTGTACTTCAACCGAAGGCTGACTATCAGCTGCTGTCGAGAAAGTCTCAGTTTTCGATGTTGGAATAGTGGTATTTCTTTCGATCAACTTAGTGGCAACACCGCCCAAGGTTTCGATCCCGAGTGAAAGCGGAGTAACGTCGAGAAGCAGGATGTCTTTCACTTCACCGCCCAAAACACCGCCTTGGATTGCTGCGCCAACTGCTACAACTTCATCAGGGTCAACGCCCTTAAGCGGTTCTTTGCCAAAGAATTTTTTAACTTCTTCTTGGACTTTTGGCATACGGGTCATGCCGCCGACCAGGATTATCTCGTCAATATCTTTGGCTTCAAGGTTAGCGTCTTTGAGCGCTTTTTTAACCGGCTCGATAGTTTTTTCTACCAAATCACCGACTAAATCTTCCAGTTTAGCGCGAGTCATTTTCACGTTTAAGTGCTTTGGACCGTTAGCATCAGCGGTAATAAACGGAATGTTAATTTCCGTCTCCAACTTGGAAGAAAGCTCCATTTTGGCTTTTTCGGCCTCTACCTTCAAACGTTGTAGGGCGGCCGTGTCTTTGGAAATATCCATATCTTGATCTTTTTTGAATTCTTCAATCAGCCATTCGATAATATGTTGGTCGAAGTCATCACCACCCAAGTGAGTATCCCCATTGGTTGATTTAACTTCAAAAACGCCTTCGCCTAATTCCAAAATGGAAATATCAAAGGTGCCGCCACCAAGGTCATAAACGGCTATTTTTTCATCTTTTTTCTTATCCAGTCCGTAGGCTAGTGCTGCGGCCGTTGGTTCGTTAATAATTCTTTTCACTTCAAGTCCGGCAATTTTTCCGGCATCTTTAGTTGCTTGACGCTGTGAGTCATTAAAGTAAGCCGGCACGGTAATCACGGCTTCGGTGACTTTTTCACCCAAATAACTTTCGGCATCAGTTTTTAGCTTGCCTAAAATCATGGCCGAAATCTCTTCGGGAGAATAATCCTTATCATTCATCCTTACTTTCACGTGGTTGCCGGATTCTTCGATTTTATACGGCACCAATTTAATATCCCGCTGCACTTCGGGGTCGTTGAAGGTGCGACCAATCAAGCGTTTAACCGAGAAAATAGTGTTTTCATAGTTAATTACCGCTTGGTTTTTAGCCGGGCGACCAACCAATCTCTCACCGTTTTTAGAAACGGCAACCACTGAAGGCGTGGTGCGATCGCCCTCGCTGTTTTTGATAATATTCGGCTTTCCGCCTTCCATCACGGCAACAGCCGAGTT
>CAYZJN010000035.1:0-6509 GCA_964479115.1 uncultured Candidatus Saccharibacteria bacterium
TTCCCCCATGGCTTATAAATCCCTACAAACTGATGTCTATATTTTCCGATTTTTCGAAAACCAATGCAAGAGTTTTTTTTAAAGAATTTTTTGAATACCAATATTGTTCATATCAAAAATTAAACTCAAAACCTAAAGTTTTCTAGAAATATCTTGCGCAATTTTAGAGAACAATTTTTTATGACTTGCCGCCAAAAAATATTTTTCCGATTTCCCCGTTTCCGCCATTACAACCGGTGTAAATATCAACCGCTTTTCCGCCTTGCCCACCCGAAACTAAGATATTTTCAATGTCAGGTTTTATGGAAAAAATTACTATCCCGCCGCTACCCCCACCAAATCCCTGAAGCTGGCCATTGGCACCCTTGCCGCCTTCGGCTGAAATAATTCCACTCCCGTTTATTTTATTAGTAATAATAACAATCTTTCCTCCCGAACCGCCACCAATCAAATTAAGACCAGTGTTACCGTCTGCAATAATTCTTCCATTAACAACAATCTCCGGAGCTGAAAGTTGCAAATAACCTCCGCCCTCACCTCCGCCTGAAACAGCCTCAATGGTGCTTTTTTGACCAGACTTGCCAAAAGCAATTTCCGTGTCCCGGGCAAAGTCAATTGCTTGGACGTCACCAGAAAGACAATTTCCGTTGCCGCCAAGGCCGCCCAGCGAACCGCCCCGCCCATTTAGCGCATCGTTAGCGCTTACTTTTTCACCCGCCCCCGAAACATCAATTGTTCCACTTTCTTCTACCACAATCCTTTCGCTGGCATAAATTTTGATAGCCGTCCTTGAGCCCGCCACCGCCTTGACCGTCCCCGTTATTGCCAGGGATTTATATTCATAGATTCCACCGGACATCACCACATTAGAAAGCGCTTCTTCCTTTGTTCCGTTCCCATAATTAAAATCCGCTTCCGTAAGAACAATATTTTCTGCCCCCGTGCTCGCTGGCTCCGGCTGATTTTTAAAAGCAAATAACAAGGCGCAGACAAAGACAAAGGTAAAAAGCGCGTAAACAAACCAGTGTTTTTCATTTGGCATGTGTTAATCATAGCCCATTTTTGTTAATATAAAAACATGAGTTCAAGCTTTTTGACACTGGGGCTGCCATCTTTGGTGCAGTTAATTATCTTAGTTTGGCATCTTCTGAAAACCAGAGGCAAGAAAACCGCCTTTTGGTTTTTGGGAACCGGATTGGCGTTTGGGATTCTGCGCTCTCAAATCATTCATTTTATTCAAATTAATTTAAATAACTCGGTTATCCCTTATCAATTTGCCAATAACACCCTTAAAATCGGTAACGATTCTTTGCAGGTTTACCTGGGCTGGATAACCACGGCTTATCTGGCCTGGTGCTTTGCCGAAATTATCCTAAAAAATCTCAAAAAAAACGGCTTTTTTAAAAACACTAAGGAGCCCGAAAAGGAAATTTTTCCGATTTTGGGTTTTGGCTTTCTTTTTATCTCTACTTTTTCTTATTTAATTGAAACAGCCGCCAGTGTAATGGGCTGGTGGCATTGGAATGCATATCTGGAGGCCGGTTTCGCGCAAAGTCTGTTTGCCAATGTCCCCTGGGTGGGAATTGTTGATTGGTCAACCGTGGCCTTTGAATTTTTGGGCTTATTTTTGCTCACTGGCTATGCCTTCAAAAATAAAAAATACCGCTATCTTTTGATTTGGCTTTTGCCGTTTTTACATTGGGGCAGCCACGTAAATAGTTTTAACCCCCAACTCTCGCTTTTGGGGCAAGATTTCTTTTTGGGGAATTTGGTTCATCTTGCCTTGCCAATTATTGCTTTTGTTTTTGTTTTTTGCCGCGGGGTCAAAACAGCCAAGGCGGCCGACCGCCCCAAAGCTGTTTGGATAGCCGTACTTGTTACCTATTTTGTTTGCCTTCTTGCCCTTCTTGCTCACAAAGACTATGTTTTGCTTGTTGCCCTGCTACCGATAAGTTTCTACTTTTTGGCCGCTAAGGCAAAAACTAATAAACTGCTTGCTTTCGGCACTTTTTTTGTTGTTATTGTTTCGTTTCTTAAAATCGAGCCTTTGTTAAAACAACGGCTGATTTTGGCCTTTTACGTTCTTGCGGCAATCGCTTTTTTGAAAATAACCGAGCAGATTAAAAAATTTATCGACCCAAGGCTAAAAAAAGTTAACGGACAATTTTTGATTATGCTGCTGGGACTGACTATTTTGATTTTTATTTTTCTGGCCGGCACCAAAAAAGATGCCGCTCCGGCCTTTTCATTATTAAGTTCTCACCAACCAAATGTTATTGTCGTTAGCCTTGATAATTTACGAGCCGATCGTGTGGGAGCACTGAACTCGAGTTCAGTGCTAACGCCTAATCTTGATGAATTAGCCAAAACCTCGAGCGTTTACAATAATGTCTACACCGCAGTGCCTTATACCCTGCCGTCTCATTTTTCCTTTTTTACCGGAGCCTACCCTCAAACTACCGGAATTGGCTATAACTCACAAAATACTCTCAAAGAAGGCTTTCAACCGTTGATGATGGCGGAGCTTTTTAAGACAAACGGCTATCAAACCTCCGCTTTTTTAGGTTCCGCAATTTTAGATAAGCCAATTATAGACCAAGGCTTTGACGTTTTTGATAAAAACTTTACGAAACTTGTTAGTTCAGACCCACTTTCCGCTACAAGCCCAAAAATCAACCAAAGAACCGCTGAGGAGGTAAGCACAGCGGCAATAAGTTGGTTAAATGAAAATAGCACCACCCCGTTTTTTTCCTTTATCCACTATTTTGATATGCACGCTCCTTATACCCCAACCTGTGATTTTGTCCCTCCGACTTTAAAACCGGACCATTCGGAATTAGTGGGAGCCGACATCAGCACCCTTAACGAAAAGAACCTTAATTTTACTGAAAACGACTATCGGTATTTGGAATATCTTTATAATGAAGAAGTTCGATGTACCGACTTAGCTTTTGGGGAACTGATTAGTTATTTAAAGGAAACCGAAATCTATGATAAGAGCTTAATAATTGTTTTCGGAGACCACGGCGAAAACTTTGACCATAATAAGGTATTTCATGGCGAAAATATTTATGAAGGGGCGGTGAGAGTGCCGCTGGTTATTAAAGAACCAAAGCAAAAAACACCGAAAATGGAAACTAAAAAAGTTTCTTTAATTGACGTATATCCGACTTTAGCCAATGGCCTTAAGTTAAAATCAACCTACAATCTCGATGGACAAGAATTGTCAAAAGCAGAAAGAGAGATATATTTGGAAACGACACCCAAAAAAGCCGCCGTTTCGGATAAGCCTCAGGACGGCAAGATTTGGGGTATTTTGGAAAATGGCCTCAAGTTGATTTTGAGTCAGCAACAGGGTATAGAATTTTATAACCCCGAATCTGACCCAGATGAAACAAAAAATTTATTTGCATTCGGCGGTACGACCATGGAAGAATTAAGTGCCAAAATTAATCAATTTTTCGGCCGTTAGCTAGCCTTGAATTTGTGTAATTGCTGAATTATATCGGCTACTCGCCGTGACTTTTCAGTTTGGCCAAACGTTTGGCAATCTCTTTAACAACCTTGTCTGAAGGATAAATTTCTTGGGCACCGGAATGCATGTCCTTAATGATAACAGTGTCTGAATAGGCTTCTTTTTGTCCGATAATTAAGGTGTAGGGTACGTTAAAACGGTTGGCAGCTTTAAGCTGTTCGGAGATTGAACCTTTTTCGATTGCACCTTCGGCACCAATTCCGGCATTTTGTAACTCAAAAAGTAATTTATAGCACTTTCTTTTGGCTTCCTCACCAAGCTGAGCCACATAAACCTCAACACCATGTGCTTCCGGTAATTCAATATTTTGACGCTTCATTTCCGCTACAATTCTGTCAGCACCCAAGCCAAAACCGATTCTAAATGAGGATTCTAGCTTTGAGCTTTATAACTTAGATACAGATATTCCTGAAGAAAAAAATTTAGTTATTACTGATTCGAGTGAGTCACTAATAAATAGATTGAGGGAATACTTTAACAACCCCTAAGTAAGCATTATTAATAATTGCCTCAATCTACTTGACGTGTCCATAATTTTTTATGAAAATGTATCTATGGGGGAAAAGAAAGACGAACAAAATCTGATAGTGATTGCCGCGATTGTAATTATTGCGATTGTTACCTTGTTTGTAGTCGGTAACGGTACAAATTGTTTTGTTAGCCCTGACGCTAAAAAGTCCGGCTCGACTCAAACACTTGAAAACGGCGTGGTTAATCAAAATCAGAATGAGCCACTCTTCATCGGCTGTAACGGATTCTTTTAATAGCCGGCTAAAATAATATTTTCGTTTATCGCGTCAAACGCCTTGATTTGTTCAAGGCTATATTTTTTTTGCAGTGTTTCCAAATTGGCAAATGAGCTATTTGACTCCATTTCGCTTGTATAGACAGGCTCCTTATCCAAAAGCCAGACACTTTCGGAAAAATTTAGAAAGACATAGGAATAATTATTGCGGTTCAAGAAGAAATAGCGCTTGGCAGTCTCGGCATTATTGCTATCGACAAGATTAAACCTCTGCACTAGGTTATTGAGAGAAAAATCGGTATTCAAAATCGTCGGAATACCGTCTTGTTTGTTTGCAATCATCAAAAATCGTCGGTTCATCTCGATTGATGTGCTTATCTTTTTATCGTGCGTTTTTTGCCAAAAGTGGTGATAGTAATCTCCCAGTTCCTTTAAATCAATGGAATAGAATTGTGATGCATCTTTTGCGAGCAGCCTTTGTTCCAGTTCTTTGCCCTTCTCCCATTTTTGTTCTTCCCCGGCCGGTGCTCCACCATCAAATATGAAATTACCCTTATACTTTTTAATAAAATTACGGAGTGTCAGCAGGTCAGCATAATAGGTTAGGTCGTTGCAACGATAGGAGTTGCCCTCGCGGATGCGGTGCCATTCCAACCCCTGACCAGTAAACAGCGACTCTGAAGAATCGCCAACGTTTAACTTTTGATAGTAATTAGTACTCGCCACTTTGGGCGTGAAAGCCTCAAGCCCGTCGCTGTTCTTTTCTAAGCTAAAAACAAACGGTAACTCCGAGCCGGTATCTTGAAAACAGCTGGTTTCGACAAAAAAGATTCCTTCGTCAAAAACAAGATTGACTTGAGTGTCGTGAATTACCGTTGCATCAATCATTTGTTCTTGACGTTTTAAAGGCAATCCCGTCTCGATTTTTTCTGTTCTATAGTTAATTTTACCATCAAGAATTTTCTCTCTTTTTTGGATTTCTTTTTGCTGTGCTACGGCATTTTCCAACATCAGCTCAAGATCATCCAAAATTATTTGATTGTCTGAGGTAGAGCCGAGATAAACTAGCGGCTGTTTTTGACTCGCCGGGAAATATTCCTGAATTTTGTCCCTCAAGCTTTCCACCTCTGATTTATAAACCGTGTTGGCCTCATGATAAGCAGCAAGGAGTTTTTGGGCTGTTTCTCTGGAAGGGCTAGTCTCAAAATCGTCAGCTGCCTTTTTAACGTTTATAACCTCTTTTAAGAAATTTGTTTTAGTGATTTCTTCGTCCAAGAAATAATCATCCATGAGCTCCTGCTGGACTTTTCGGAGATAATTTAAAGACTTCTCGGTTTCTTCGACGTTTAATTCAGGGCTGGCAAAAAGCGGTTGCTCAGCCGCAACCAATTTAAAATTTTCGAGTGCTTTTTCGGGTGATATCCTAAAATTATTCCACCAAACAACACCCACAAGGCCAACAAACAATAAAATTAAATATAGAAGAGTACGTTTTCTCTTAATTTTAGACATTGAATCAATTATACTATTCCCATGAACGAAAAGGAATTTCAGACAAAATATCTTAAAAAAGTCCGGGCAACGTTGGATTTCGCTCTCAAGAGTAAATATTCTGATTTTTATCGCCGTAAATATGCCGGCTTAAATTTGAAGCCGGAGAATATTAAGACCTATACCGATTTACAAAAACTCCCCTTTTTAGAAAAAGATGAAATTCTGGCGGTTCCGATGAACAAAAGAATTTTTTGTGCCGAGAGTGAAATAAACGGCTATAACGTTTCCAGCGGCACAGTGAGTTCCAACTTGCCCTTAATTTTGCCCAAGATCAAATCCGAACCTTCTCCCCACTCTCAGAATAATTTTCTTAAAAGTAAAGGAGCGAAACGTGTGCTTATTTTGCTGCCGATTTCAGTTGCTCAAACAAGAGTAAAAAACATTAAAATTCCACATCTGGCCATTAATCCTCTAAAACCAACACTTAATGCTAAAATCGCCAAAACTTTTGAGCCGGATGCTATAATTTCCACCCCAACGCTTTTGTATTTGTTTATCGATTATTTGAAGAGAGAAGGTTTTGATTTTAAAAAAGTTAAAGCCGTTATTATCGGTAGCGAATACGTTACCAAACAAAAGGCTGAACATTTCAAAAAAACTTTTCCGAAAGCGGTTATCCACCCGAGCTATGGTTCATCAGAACTGGGTGGCTTAGTTGGCTACCGTTGTGAGTTT
>CAYZJN010000036.1:0-6413 GCA_964479115.1 uncultured Candidatus Saccharibacteria bacterium
AAACAGACAAAAACAAGCTTTTTGAAGAAGGTTCGAACGGGCAAGTAGAGCCTCGTGATATTAACGAGGAAATGCAATCTTCCTATCTTGATTATGCGATGAGTGTAATCGTTTCCCGTGCTTTGCCTGACGTGCGTGACGGATTAAAGCCGGTTCACCGCCGTATTCTTTTTGCCATGGATAATGTTGGACTTCGTTCCACCGGCAAGCATCGTAAATCAGCCACTGTCGTCGGTGAAGTTTTAGGTAAATATCATCCGCATGGTGACTCTGCTGTTTATGACACGATGGTCAGAATGGCCCAAGATTTTTCAATGCGCTATCCGCTGGTGGACGGTCAAGGCAACTTTGGCTCCATTGACGGTGATAGTGCGGCTGCCATGCGTTATACCGAAGCTAAAATGACCAAAATGGCCGAAGAGCTTCTTTTGGATATCGACAAAGACACAGTTGATTTCGTGCCAAACTACGACGGTTCACAGAAAGAACCGGTTGTTTTGCCGGCAGCTGTACCTGGCCTACTTTTAAACGGTTCCGAAGGTATCGCTGTTGGTATGGCCACCAAGATTCCGCCACATAACCTGGCAGAGTTGATAGATGGCATAAATCATCTGGTTGATAATCCGGATGCAACAGTTGAAGATTTAATGAAATTTGTAAAAGGCCCGGATTATCCCACTGGCGGTGTAATTTATGATAGCGGCGAAATCAAGGCAGCCTATGGCACCGGTAAGGGTGGAGTGGTCACTAGGGCTGTCGCTGGAATCGAAGAAGAAAAACGGGGCTTCAGAATTGTAGTTTCAGAAATTCCCTATCAGGTGAACAAGGCAACATTAATTGAAAAAATTTCTGACTTAGTAAAAGACAAAAAAATAGTCGGAATTTCGGACATTCGCGATGAATCAGATCGGAAACATCAAGTCCGAATTGTAATCGAGCTCAAGAAAGACGCTTATCCCAACAAGATCCTTAATCAGCTTTACAAAATGACGCCGATGCAGAGTTCTTTTTATATGAATATGATCGCCCTGGTTGGCCAAATTTCCCCACGACTACTGACCTTAAAGATGATTTTGGAAGAATTTATTAAACACCGCCAAGAAGTCGTCAGACGTCGAAGCGAATATGATTTAAAAAAGGCCAAAGAGCGAGCTCATATTTTGGAAGGTCTTTTAATTGCACTAGATGCGATTGACGAAGTAATCGCTACTATCAAAAAGTCCCAAAATCAAGAAGATGCCAAAAATAATTTAATGAAGAAGTTTAAATTGACGGAAGTTCAGGCTTTGGCAATACTCGCGATGCAACTTCGAACCTTAGCCGGACTAGAGCGCCAAAAAATAAAAGATGAATTTGACGAGTTGCAAAAGAAAATTAAATTCCTGGAAGACCTTTTAGCTAGCAAAGAAAAAATGATGGCTGTCATTAAGGAAGAGTTAAATCACATTAAGGAAAAATATGGCGACGAGAGACGCACCAAAATTGTTAAACAATCGGTCGGGAAATTTAATGAAGAAGATTTGATTCCGAATGAGCAAGTTGTGATTACTCTTACTTCCGGAAACTACGTTAAACGAGTGCTTTCAAGTTCCTACCGAGTTCAAGGACGTGGTGGTAAAGGCGTTTTGGGCATGGCTACCAAGGAAGAGGACGTTGTTGAACAAATGGCCGAAGCGCAAAATCATGATGATGTTTTGTTCTTCACTAACCGTGGTCGAGTTTTCCAAATAAAAGTTTACGAAATACCCGCTTCTTCAAGAATCGCCAAGGGTCAGCCGATTGTCAATTTGTTGCAGCTGGCGCCGGAAGAAAATGTAACGGCTTTTATCCCAATCAGCAGCGTTGCCGAAAATGCTTCACTTGTGATGGCAACCAAAAATGGCACGGTTAAAAAAACGCCGGTTAAGGCCTTTGCCAACATCAGAAAAACCGGCATTATTGCGATTGGTTTGGATAAAGATGATGAATTGGGCTGGGTTAAAATCGCCTCCGGCAAAGACGAAATTATTATGGTCACGGAACTATCCCAAGCAATCAGGTTCTCAGAAAGTGAAATTCGACCGATGGGACGCGGAGCCCGCGGTGTTCGCGGTATGAAGCTCAGGAAAGATGATCACATTATTGGTATGGATATTGTCATCAAAGGTTCAGAACTGGTTGTCATCACTGAAAACGGTTACGGCAAAAGGACCGACATTGAACAATTTACTCCGCATCATCGTGGTGGTGTCGGCATAAAGGCCGGAGTGGTGACGGCCAAAACCGGAAAATCCTTTGATATTCAAACCATCACTGATATAAAAGGTGATCTGGTTGTGATTTCAAAGCAAGGGACTATTATCAGAACACCACTTAAAAGCATTTCCAGGATAGGTCGTGCTACTCAAGGCGTTCGAATTATGAAACTTACGGAAAGTGACCAAATTGCCTCTATCGCGAGCATTCCTAAAATTCAAGATCAAGAACAAGAAGGAGAAGCTCCTGCCACTGTTTCAAAACAAGAACCTCTACCGTTGAAAACACCCAAAAATCCAGCCAAGACGGCACCAAAGAAAACAGAAAAGGTCGTTACGAAATCTAAGAAATCTGTAAAGCCAGCTCCCGTCAAAAAGGTCGTTAAAACCACCGATAAAAACAACAGTTTTAGAGTCAAAAAAATAGAAGCAAAGCCGACAAAACCAAATACCGGGTTTAACATCAAAAAAATAAAATAAGTTCTCCACAGTTTTGTTTAAAATGCTATTGCATAAAAAGTGCCTAGTGCTATATTGAGCTAGTTGAGGGTGGTTGGGCGTTAATAATTTAATATCTGAGCACTTGTTGCTCAAGTTGAAAGCGTAAATACGCAAGTACATTTATGGTCACCAGTACCTGCGAGTAGCTAATGGTGAAACCGGTCAGGAATTTAATTCCACCGGTTTTTTTGTTAAAGAAAGGAGTAATCATGAAGATTAAATGGTTTGAAAAGTTAAAAAAGATTTCTGCTTGGGTGGTCATTGCTCAGATGCTGTTTGCGTTAATACCAACACCGATAGTTTATGCGGGCGTTTGGTCGATTGGTAATGTATCGGCTTACAACTTTTCTAATGGTAATTCGGAGGAGTTGGATGGGTCAAACTTAGATGCTACAGATTACCCAGATGGATTTGACGTAAGACTAAGTTTTAGTGATCCCGGAAATAGTGGTAACTGTACTCAATTTATCCTTGACGGATCATTAGTCGCCCAGGACAACACTGAGCCTTTTCAGATGTTTGGCATAGCCAGTAATTTTGATGAGTCATTATTTACCGACGGACCTCATACTCTGGTAGTGAAGTTATATACCAGTAATGATTGTAATGGTAATCCCAAAGATATAAGTCCAGACATTGATTTTGAAACTAATGGATTTTATCCTGTCCCTGATATTACTGCTCCTGCGGTACCAACCGGTCTTGGGTTTGAATCTGTAGATAGGCTTACCTCGTATGCCTGTGGAACGACAATCACCCTTCAACCTGTCGTGCCCGTTTGGGGTGATAATACTGAAGAAGATTTCGATCACTACGAATATACTTCCTTTCATCCTAATGGCAGCATAGGCCTTGATGAAATGGTGCTTACTGAATCGGAATTCTTCAATACCTGGATGCCCCCGGCAGACGGAGTATACGGTTATGCTGTTAGGGCGGTTGATAAGAGTGACAACAGGTCTGACTGGGCGCTAAGCGCAGAAACCTTGGCGGGCAGTTGTCAGATAATCTATGACTCCGAGGACTATCCGACCGCTCCAACCATCACCACGCCGGTTAATGGGCAGTATTTTCAAACCGCTCCAATCCTAAATGATTGGACGCCGGCCACAGATAGTGATGGTATATGCCAATACAGAATTGAATATGTATATGAAGACGGCCACCTGTTTGTCGGAGGTCCGTACCGATATACGAACGGGACTACAACAGAACGATACCACTCTCCGGCAATTACCGAACAAGGCGGGGTAACCATTAGAGTTCAAGGTATAGATTGTGAAGGACACGACGGGCTATGGAGTAACTCGGTTCATTACCATTATGATGCCACGGCACCAACAGCACCGGTCATCAGCGGATTCAATAACCCAAATATTAGTTGCGGTGTTGTAACAAACACTCACAACGTGACGGTTCAGTGGTCAGATTCATTCGATGCCAGTGGAGTTGCTGGTTATAATTACGAAATAGATTATCCGCTGCCTGGTGGTGGGAGAGGGCTTTGGAGTCCATTCTTTCCAACTCCACCGAATAGCTCTCAATATACGGGTAGCTTAAACGAAGGCACCCATTATATAAGGGTAAGAGCCATGGATAATGCGGGGTTATACTCCGGTTGGTCCAATATCTGTAGTATAACCGCCGATTGGACCGCTCCCGACGTTACTATTGAAACACCAGCAAATGGCGCTGTTTTAAGCGGTACCAACGAAATACGTGGCAACGTTGTGGATGATAATCCGCACCATTACTGGTTCGTGGTTCAAGGTCCTAGCGGAGTAATTAATTTGTCCCCAGACGTTACGGGCACCATAAATGACAGCAACTCATTCACCAATAAGTTGCTGTCAACGTGGGACACGACAAATTTTCCAGATGGTGTCTACACAATCAAGCTCGAAGCTCGGGACGCCGCTAATAATAAGGATAGTGGCTCTGTCGACTGGCATACCGTTACGGTAGACAATACACGCCCAACAGTTGATATAGATTATTATTTAGGTACCGGTGCGACAGCTACCGGATTTAAGGTTGTTTTCTCAGAAGACGTAAAAGAGGCAGAAGCCGAAAACCCTGCTAATTATTATCTGACAAACTGGCCCGATTTTGCCGCATCAAGCGGAGATTTGGTAGGCGATGCCTCAATCGTCTATGACTCGACTACCAGAACCGCAACTGTTACTTTCTCAAATCCGGGATGGTATGTATCTCCGGAACAGCTTTGGGGAGTGCAGAACGTTCACGACTTAGCCGATAATCTTCAGCTGGTCAATCCGTATGAGGAGTATTCAACGCCCTTGCAGGATCCGGTTACGGGAGCCTTCCCTAGCGGCATAATGGGGTTGGACGGTGACTACGTGAGTAATGTTCAGGTTGACTTAGTCGCCTATGACCCAGCTATTGGTTCCGGGGTTAAGCAAACTTTCTACAGTTTGGACGGTTTGCTCTATTTCCCGGGCAATAGTTTCACATTCAGCGAAGAAGGGTTTAATGATTTCTGGTTCTATTCGACAGACTGGGCCGGTAACGTTGAGGATATAAAATATGGGTTTCTGACAATAGATAAAGTAGGACCAATAGTGGAATATGTAGAACCACCGACCCCGGAAGATGGTGCAGTAATAAATGTTGATGAGTTTGATGTAAAAGTGCAAACCGAGGGTGCTGATTCATGTGAAATTTATGTTGTAGGTGAAGGGTTTGAGGATGACATGACCCCAGATGGCTTCGGTGGCTTTACCTATTCTTTTGGGGATGTACCAGAGGGGCCTCATGACTACTTTGTCATCTGTTTTGACGAAAACGGGAATAGCACCACTGCGGAAGAAAGAACAATAACCGTTGACGAAACTCCTCCGGTTCTGACTTTGGTCGGTGCCAACCCCCTAACTATTACGATTGGCGGTGCCTACACCGATCCTGGAGCAACCGCTTCTGATAATGAAGACGGGGACATTACCGGAGATATTATTATTAGTGGTGATACTGTTAACCCTGGTGCACTCGGGAGCTACACGATTCGTTACAATGTAACCGACTCTGCTGGTAACCACGCCACAGAGATTACACGTGTTGTCAATGTGGTTGCCCTGCCGGATGTACCTGTGCCTCTTACTCCCTTTGTGACCGCGTTAGGGGTTCCTGCTGCCTTAGCAGCACCAGCAGTTGCAGGTGCTACGGTTGAACCGGAAGAAGTTTTGGCAGCAACCGGAGAAGTTAAAGGAGCTGAAGAAGAAGATATTAAGGGTTCTTCAAAAACAACCTGTCCTTGGTGGTGGATCATCGTTTTGGTACTCATTGTAGTCCTGGCTTTTATCGGAGGCATAGTAAGGTCTGCCAAAGAAGACAGTATCTTACGCAGATATTTCTACCTCTGGCCACCAGTCCTTGCCGGTTTGGCATGGCTACTTCACTTGTGGCTTCACAATGACTACGGCGCAACCTGGTTCTGCAATAACTACTGGTTTTTGATGTTGCTTGCCGCTGTTGTTGGCGAACTGGTGTTCTCTTATCTGATTAGCAGACGAAGACACAATTAAAACAAAAAGCCCTGCTGTGAAAAGTCACAAAATAGCAGGGCTTTTTTTGTAGTCAAAAACTTGATATTTTTCCCCAAGCAATGTAATATTATGAGTGTTGTAACTTATAAGTAAATATTTAGGAATACCTTAGACC
>CAYZJN010000037.1:0-6340 GCA_964479115.1 uncultured Candidatus Saccharibacteria bacterium
GCGGATGTAGTTCGGCAGCGGTCGATACATAGCATGAATCGTGCCCAGGATTCGATAGCAGTTTTCTATAGAATCGGTCAAAATGCGTACTGCCACCAAGTCATAAATCTTATCGAAATCCCAATTAATTTCCGGACGCGAAAGCTTTTTGAAAAGACTGTAAATATGTTTGGCCCGCCCCTGAATTTCAGCTTTAATTTTTTGCTCCGTAAGTGCATCAGTAATCAGGCGTTTGAGTTGTGCTGTATAACGGTCGGCTTCCTTATAACGTCGATTTGCTTCTTTTTTAAGGGTTTTGTATTCCTCCGGATAAGCTTCCGGAAAAGCTAAATCCTCAAGTTCACCTTTGACTTCACCCATCCCGATTCTGAGTGCGAGTGGAGAAAAAATGTTTAGAGTTTCACGGGCGATTCTAATGCGGTCTTCTCTGGGCAAGAATTTAATAGTTCTCATGTTATGCAAGCGGTCTGCCAACTTAATGATAACCACTCTGGCATCTTCAGCCATCGAAAGAAAAAGCTGCCGTAGAGATTCATTTTTAAAATTGGCCTTAGCTTCTTCAACCTCTTCGTTTGAATAAGCCGAAAAGTCCACTTTGCCCAAATTGGTTACGCCCGAAACCAGATTCGCTACTTCTTTACCGAATTTTTCAGTAATTTCTTCAATTGTAGTTTTGGTATCTTCGATAGTGTCATGTAAGAGCGCTGCCTCTAGCATCGGTTGCGGCATCCCGAGTTGTAAAAGGATTTTCGCTACCGCTAGCGGATGCTGAATGTATTCCTCTCCGGATTTTCTTTTTTGTCCGGCATGAACTTTTTCGGCAAACTCAAAAGCTGCTTCAAAACTTTTTTTATTAAAGCCCTTAGGTATCGCAGTATCTTTATAGAAATCTTTAGGCAGCGGCATCGTGGAGTCTCGCATCAATAATTCTCAATTCAATCGTTCTCCGTTCATTCCAAACATTATAACGAAGGGTGAAAGCCAGATCGTATTTTATCTCCTCTTTTATTTCGAGCTTGTTATTAAACCAAATGGCGCCTAAAGCCAGAGGCTTGTCTGATTTGTGCGTTTGAATATTGAATTTAAGATGTTCCTTTTTGGCACCTACCTTTTTTATGTTTGATGCATCAACAGCAGACAACATAAAGCTGGGGGTGTGATTACCGTAGCCAAAAGGTTCCAGCTTAGTAATTAATTCGAGCATTTCATCGCTGATTTCTTCCGGTTTGATTTGGGCATCAATAATAATCTCTTTTGTTAGACTTTCTTTTTTAATTTTTCCCCGTGTGATTTCCAGCAATTTCTCTTGAAAAACAACGAATTTACCAGCTTCAACAGTAAGCCCGGCAGCCTTAGCGTGACCACCAAACTTTAAAACGTGCTCTGACACTTCGCCTAAAGCTTCGGTGATGTCAAAACCATCCACTGACCGAGCTGAACCGTGATAAGTTTCTCCGTCGTGTTCAAAAACTATTACCGGCCGGGCATAGTTTTCTGCCAGTCTGCCGGCGATGATGCCAACTACACCGCGGGGCCAGTTTTTATTGGCCAGTAAGTAAATTTCATGATTTTTTTTGTCGCCGTTTTCGATTTCGGCTTTAGCCTCCGCTAAAATTCGTTCGCACATTTTTTGCCGTTCATTATTTAGGGCCGAAAGATGCAGGGCTAAAGTTTTGGCTTCCTTGGCATTTTGTGTCAGAAGCAAGTCCAGAGCCTCACGAGCATGCTCCAGCCGCCCGGCTGCATTTAGCCGCGGTCCCAGCAAGAACCCCACAGCATAAGAATTAATATCGGCCGGCTTTAGAGAAGCTGTTTTAGCCAATTCATCGATTCCCGGTCGTTTGCTTTTGGCAAGCACCATAAGACCATATTTCGCGAGTAGGCGGTTTTGACCGGTTAATGGCACCACGTCGCAAATCGTGGCTAATGCCGCCAAATCCAAAAACCATTTTTCTTGCCCAGCCGGTATTTTGTCAGGGAATTTATCCTGCAAGGCCTTCAGTAAGAAGAAGCTTAAACCACAGGCCGAAAGCTCTTGCTCTGGCAATCCTTTTTTCGTAAATGCCGGATGTAGGTTAATCGATTTCTGTGGCAAAATATTTTTATCTATTTCGTGGTGATCACAAACAATAAAGTCTAAATCGGCAAACTCCGATGCGTCAATAATAGCTCCGGCCGTAATACCGCAGTCCACAGCAATGACCAATTTAGCCCCGCTTTTTTGCAAATCGCGTAGTGCCTCCGGATTCAAACCATAACCCTCTTCTTCGCGATGAGGGATGTAGGTTTCAAAATTTTGAACACCAATTTTGTTCAAAGATTCCGAAACCATTGCTGTCGCTGTGATCCCGTCAACATCATAATCTCCATAAACAACGACTTTCTCATTTCTATCTAATGCCAAACCGATCCGTTTAGCGGCTTTAGACATATTTAAAAAAGCGGTGGCTGGTAGTAAATCTTCGTATTCCGATTCCAAAAAAGCCGTAATTTCCGCTTTAGTTTTAATGCCGCGATTTGCCAAAACGGAAAAAAGCCAGCTTGGATATTCCCCTTTTGGCTTCTTTACATCTGGTTTTAGAATCTTCCAATTGTTCTGCGTCTCTGCCATAATATACGCGTAGTATAACTCAAATAAGAAGGGGCGTAAATACATGGGTCCGCAAGGTGAAGGCATGAGTGTTGGCGAACAAATGGACGATTTCGTTGATGGTTTTGAATCGCAGAAATCAGCTCTTAGCATTGAAACAATGGTTCATTTCCTTAGAACTGAGGAAATTAGCTCAGAACATACAAATAAACATACACTGGAAGATACCGCCAGAGACCCCGAATCTTTAACCTACAAACGAATCAAAGAAAAATATCCGGACATCCTAGATCGAGAACTTTTAATTGGAGCACTGGCTAAAAAATATATCGACCCGGAAGAATCAGAATCTCAAAGAAGAATAAATGAACTTGGCGTTGTTATCGATGGTATAGATCAAAAAACTGTAAGAATGGAAGAAGTAACCCACAAAGGAGCCATCGACCAAGGCCATCCTCCGAAGGAATATATAGAACTTATAAATAGTAGCCTACGTCCTGCCGCGGAACAATCTAAGCTCAAATCGAGAAGAGATGAAATTGCCGATTTAATTCAATTTGTCGGCATTATGAATGATACAGAATATGAGTTAATCCAAAAACAGCTGGAAATTGAAGCAAATAATGCAAGGATGGAACAAAGAACCGTAATTGAAAAAGAAGAGGCTATTAAAAAATTTGAAGAATACAAAATTACAGTGCCGTCAAAAAAGAGCGAGAGCGGTCAAATAGAGATTACACTCAGAGAATATCTGGAAGGAATTGCCGGAAAAGATGCCCTCCAATCGATTAGCAAAAAAGAACTCGAAATCAGAATTACTCATCTTAGAGCAAACTTTCATTTTTCTTTCAACCCTTCTGTCAGAAAGTATGTTCTTGAAAAATACATGGCTGAAAGAAGAAAGGCTGCCGATGAGTGGCTTAAATGGCATCATAAATATCTACAAACAGAAATTCTTACTGAAGAAGATCGAAAATCATTAGATAAAGCTACCTACGAATACGGCAAAATGTCGCTTGCCGTTCAAATCATAGAACAAATTTTACGCTAACGATTTTTTCTTGTTTTAAAATTTTGCCAAGTGATTAAGAGCGGTGAGGCGTTTAAAATTGAAGAATAAGTGCCGGAAAAAATTCCAACTACTAATGCCAAGACAAAATAGCGAATAGTTGTGCCGCCAAAAATCAAAAGCACCAAAAGGATTACCCAAACTAAAAACGATGTATTTAGCGTGCGGGGCAACATTTCTGCCACTGATTTTTCAACCACTTCTTCAAAATCTTCGGCACCGGAGCGGATTAAATTTTCCCTAACTCGGTCAAAAATCACGATAGTGTCATGAACAGAAAAGCCAATGACGGTAAGTAGCGCCGTAATAAATAACGGGTCAACCTCAACATTATAAAAATGACCGAGTATAGAAAAAACGCCCGTAACCACAATGGCATCGTGCAAAAGCGCAATAACTGCCGTGATTCCGAATTCCCAGGAATTAGCCGGTTTTGGTACTTTGCGAAAAGAATATCCGATATAAAAAATTATGACAAGAGCGGCAATTGCCACAGCCCAAAAAGATTTTTGGGTAATTTCCTTGGAAATCGAAGGGCCAACTGTCTCAAAACTAGCCTCCTCCGCTCCATTGCCAAAGGCATTGCCGATTTTATCCCTAATTTCTTTATGTTTGGCTTCGTCAATTTCCTTAAAACGAATGGAAACACTATCATTATCAATTTTCTGCACCGTAATATTTTCCAACCCGTTCTCATCTGCAAACTTTTTGGCTACCTCAACATCAGTGACGTTTTTAATTTCAATTCTGGAGCCGCCGGTAAAATCAATGGAGGGTTTCAGTCGCCAAAACCCAATAGAAAGCAACCCGGGCAGAATTATCAAAAGTGAAAATAGGTAAAACCATTTGCGGTATGCCATTAGTCTCATGCTGCCACCTCCGATTCACGAACGGCAAATAATGGATACTTCTTAAAAATTTTAAATCTGACCACAATATTCATGATATTTTTGGTACCGATAAAGGTTGTCAAAAGGCCGACTACGATACCCAAAATCAAAACAACCGCAAAACCGCGAACCGTTCCTCCGGCCGTGTAAAGCAGCATACCAATAATAAGTGAGACCATGTTGGAATCTTTAATTGAAGGCCAGGCATTTTTAAAGCCCAAACGTAATGCCAGCTCGAATGGCTTACCCTTTCTAAGTTCTTCACGAATGCGCTCAAAAACTAACACATCTGTTTCCATCGACATCCCAACCGAAAGAATAAGTCCGGCAACGCCACCCATGGTGAGCGTAATGCCGAAAAGTTTTATTAGCGCCAGCATAAAAACACCGTAAAGGCCAAGGCCGATGGTGGAAAAAATCCCCATTAATCTGAAATAGAAAATCATAAACAAACTAACAAAGATCACACCAATGACACCGGCGTAAAGAGAAAGATTGATTGATTCGCGTCCTAAGGTAGCACCGATAGACCGTGTTTCTATAAGTTTGACCGGCACCGGCAGGGCACCGGCATTAAGCTGGATAGCCAGATTTTTGGCTTCTTTAAGCTCAAAATCACCCGTAATCACTCCCCGTCCGCCGCTGATTTGTTGATTGACGGTTGGATATGAGATAGGCGTGTCATCGATAAATATCGCTAATATTTTGCCAACATTGCGGCCGGTGATTTCTTCGAATTTTTTACCGCCTTCATCCGTAAATTCAATGTCAATTTGAGGCTTGCCGGCTTGATCAAAGGAAACGTCGGCCCTTTTAAAATCCTTACCTGTGAGACCTGTTTCCACCAAATCGCTGCCGTCTGCGTTCTCTTCTTTAAACTTCAGCTCGGCGGTTGTTCCGATTAGATTATTGGCTTCATTAACATCCTTGACGCCCGGCATTTCCACCACCAGACGATCTTCACCACCCGATTTGACAATCTGAACCAAAGGTTCCGTGACGCCAAAGGCATTAACACGGTTTTCAATGATTTTAGCTACCGAATTCATGGCATCGCTACGGCGATCATCCGGGAGTTGAGAAAGATCAGCTGAATAAGTAAGTCGTGCGCCACCTTGCAAATCAAGACCCTCTTTAATTTTGATTTCTTTTTGAAACAAAACTTTATTTCCGATTTTTAAATACGGACCGTTCGGCAGGTCAACAAAAACCGCCGCGCAAGCTGCAGCGATAATTAAAAACAAAGTAAAATACAGTCTAAATCGATTTTTCATGAAACTTTACTTGATTTTAGCTTATTTTAGCTTCTAAGTAAATCAAAAACCGCCCCGAATTTTGGGGCGGCTTTTTTAGACTAATTATTCTCGGTTTTCGCGAGGTTGCATTGGTCGGGCGACATTAACTGTCAACGGACGACCCTCAACATCTTTACCGTTCATAGCTTCAGCTGCCTTAGCGGCATCTTCGTCTTTGGCAAAGGTTACAAAACCAAAGCCTTTAGAACGGCCAGAGAATTTGTCAGCAATAACCTTAGATTCTGTGATTTCACCGAATTCGGCGAACATCTCAGCAAGATTTTCATCTTTTACACCGTAAGGTAAGTTGCCTACATAGAGTTTGTTCTTCTGTTCCATTTTTTTCCTTTAGTAACATAATTTCGACCTCGGCTGCTGCTCGGGGTCTTATATAAAATTCATATAATTAGCACGAATCACCAAACCGTAAATATTATAGCAGATTACTAGTAAAATAGCAATCTATTAGTTTGTTTTCATTACTCCAACCTCAACA
>CAYZJN010000038.1:0-5961 GCA_964479115.1 uncultured Candidatus Saccharibacteria bacterium
TCGGTAGCGCCAAGCCCAATCAAAAGCTTTGACAGTAAATTCGTAAAGTTCCTGAAGGTTAGATGGCCCAAGCACTAGCCGCATACCCTCTCCATTTCCGCCAAGACGGGCCAGATTAAGCTCCTGCTGCGAATAAATCACTGTGCCGGTAGAAGGTCCGCCGCGTTGACCGATATAGGCTACAAAGGGCACACGTAGCGCTTCAGCTACCATCAATGGGTCCTGCATCAAAACGTGGCCCAATCCAGCCGTCGCTGTCCAAGCCCGCTTGCCGCCCAACGCCGCACCAATTACGCCAAAACCAGCTGCGAGTTCGTCTTCAGTTTGTAAAAAGATTAAATTCTTGTCTTTGGCGGCTTCTTTAGCCCAACCAGTCAAAACTTCTGTTGTCGGAGTAATCGGATAACCAAAAAAAGCGTCCGCTCCCACATCAAGAGCCGCTTTTACGATTATTTCATTTCCAGTCAGTAATTTAATGATTCCCTCCTTAATCTATTCTATCAATGTGTGACGTTTGTCTCAACCTTGGCGTCAAGGCCCATGATACCGCGTCCATCATCCGCCATAACTAGTGGATTGATTTCAATTTGCGTAATTTCCGGATGATCGGTCAAAAGTTGTGCTAAACCCAATATCGCTTTGATAAGTTTCCCCTCCGAGAGACGGTTGCCAGTTCGATAACCAGAAATAATTTTGGAAACAGTTGTTTCGCGGATTGTTTGACGGATTTTTTCTTCGGTAAATGGCGCTAAAGTAACGGAAAAGTCGGATATTAATTCTACAAAAATGCCGCCAAAACCAAACATCACCACCGGCCCGAATGACGGGTCTCTTTTGACACCGATAATCAGCTCCAGACCTTCTTTGGCCGTTTCCATGACGGTCACGCCTTCAATTTGGGCTTTTGGCAAATTCTTTTTGCTATTTTTAATAATTTTATTGAAGGCTGCCTCGGCTTCTGCTTCGGTGTTAACGCCCAAAATAACACCGCCGACATCGGTTTTGTGCAGAATATCCGGTGAAAGAATTTTCATAACGACCGGCGGTTTGATGGTTTTGAGCGCAGCAGCAGCCTCTTTAGCAGTTTTAGCCACAACCGTTTGCGCCATCGGAACACCATAAAGACGTAAAAGACTTGTCAATTTTACAGAATTTATTTCTCCGGCGGAAAAATTAATAATGGAACGTGCGGCGTAATAGGATTTGTGTCGCGCCATTTTATCATCCGCCTTTTTGCGCCGTTTTTGGAAATCAGCCTGAAAAGCAAATGCGCGTACTGCCCTTTCGGGATAACTAAAGGTGGGGACCCCGTTTTCCTGACAAATTACTTCGGCTTTTTCGATCAATTCACCACCGATAAAGTTAACATAAATCGGTTTGGTACCCGTGCGATGTGAATTGACCGCTTCCCAAGCGATAAGCTCGATTTCGGTCATTGCTTGCGGCGTTGCAAGCAACATTATGCCGTCTACACCCGGATCTGACTGGCAAAGTTTTAGAGCTGTCTTAAAATCATGGCCTTTGGCATCTCCGCGTAAATCTATCGGGTTGGCAACAGAAGCAGCGGTAGTTTTCCGTGAAAGCTCGGCAATGGTATGAGCCGAGAGTTTGGCCAGTTCAACCGTTTCGTGAGAACAAGCATCGGCCGTCAAAACCGAAGGACCACCGGCATTGGAAATTATTGCCAACTTTTTACCGCGCGGCAAAGGATTTTGCGAAAAGGAAACCGCCAATTCAAACAGGTCATTTAGATTTTTGGCAATTGTGACGCCGCATTCCTTAAGTGCTGCCCGAAAAACAATATCATCCTGAAGCATAGCCGAGGTATGCAAGTGTGCCGCCGCGCTACCGGCAGCGGTGGTTCCGCCTTTTAAGATAATCAACGGTTTTTTAGCCGTAAATTTGCGAGCCGTTGCTATAAATTCCGGTCCATTTTTCACATCCTCAAGGTAGCCGACTGCTACCTCAACTGAATCATCATCAGCCCAGGAATCGAGCAGATCGATTTCGGAAATATCAATTTTATTGCCTAAGCTCACAAAGTAAGAAAAACCAAATGAAGTCCCGTTGGCAAAATCAAGCATGGCGGCGCCCATGGCTCCGCTTTGTGAGAAAATACCAACACGATATTTGGCCGGCAAGCTGGCGGTGGCAAAAGAAGCATTCAGATTTTTAAAATTATTAATAACTCCCAAACAGTTAGGACCAAGTAGCCGCATCCCGAATTTTTTGGCGATTCTAAGGAGCTCCGCTTCTTCATCTTTGCCGCGTGAGCCGGCTTCAGAAAATCCGGCGGTAATAATTATGGCCACCTGAACGCCTTTTTTGCCGCAGGATTCCAACACCTTGGAAACGATTTTAGCTGGCACAGAAATTACTGCCATTTCCACGTCGGCTTCAATTTCAAAAATAGTAGGATAAATTGTGTGGCCAAGAATATTTTCGGCATTTGGATTAACGCCGTAAACCTTACCGCCATAACCAGAAAGTAAACTATCAAAAATCAAGTAACCAATCTTTTCCGGATCGCGGGAAACACCGATAACTGCTATTGATTTAGGATTTAATAAAGACTTCATGACCCTCCGAATTTTTTAACCTAAAGTTAACGTTCCGATGATTTTTAAGAGTTCGTCAGAATAACCGCCGCTTTCTTCTATTATAACGACCTGAGATGATTTTGGGATAACGTAGGTCGTCATTTGTACTCCAGTTGCAGCATTATAAATATATTTGGTGCCGGCAAGACCCGAAACAGTTACCGCCTCGGCAATGCTATTACTGGCTGACTTATAACGGTTTTCGACAGTAGTTTGGGAATCGCTGGTAATCCTAACAATAACCGGCGGCAATAGGCTTGGGTCCAATACCGGCGCTAGCTGTAATCCAAAGCCAACATAGCTTTGTGAACCTGAGGCCGGATTTGCGCCATAATCTTGAGCCACCCATTCAGCCGGGTAACGTAATGAATAACCGAAATTTTTGTTGGTGAAAACTTTCCAATCTTTAGTCGGGTCTTCGGCTGGGGCTTGAGTTGTCACATAGCCCTTATTGACCCAACCTTCTTTATCCTGATAAGTAACTTTATACCAATCCCCTTGAATTTCCGTCGCCGTAAGCTGGGTGCCGTTGGGGATTAAAGAAACCAAAGCTGCTTTAGCGTCAGGGTTGGCCCGCATACGCAGCCCACCGTCAGCCGTAACCCAAAGCGTGGTGGTCTGTGGCAAGGGCTGATCGCCGGTTTCGTATTTGATTTCTTTTTTATCGCCCACCTTAGGCATAATCCGGCTCAGGCTGAGAACGCCATAAGCGCCCAGTAAAATTGCAATTGCCACAATACCAAGGAGGGCTTTCCTTTTTAATTTAGGTAGCTTAATTTTACTTCTTCTAGATTTGATATTTCTTGCTAAAGCCATTTTGAACTTTTGATACCATTATAAGTCAAAAGTCCTTCGGTGGCACCCATTTTAGAAACAACCGAAGCTGAATTTACCGCCGCAATTTTTAATCCGTAAGCAATGTCATAGCCTTTTATAATTGAGTACAAAAAAGTCGCACCAAAAGCATCGCCGGCTCCCGTTGTATCTGCAGCGCTAACTTGAAAAGAGGTTTGATGATAATCCCGTCCTTCAAATAAAGCATAGCAGCCCTTTTCTCCGTCGGTTATCACTGTAAAAGTTGTCCCTAAATTTTCAACCTTTTTTAAAAGCTCATTGATATTTTGAGGTTCACGCTGAGTTTGAGACTTAATTATTTTTGTCGCTTCCTCACGGTTTAAAAGTAGTAAATCAGTTGCGGCAAAATAATCCTTGAGGCCAGCGTAACCTAATTTCAGTTGCTCCGAACCTGGATTAAAAGCAATTCTTAAATTATTTTTTTGCGCGTAATTGAAAATTTGCGGCAAATACTTGGCTGATTCTCCGGTTAGTGAACTAACATAAAGCCAGCGGGTTTTTTTAAGCACTGAAAACTTCGTAATTACCAAGTGATTGTTGGCCCCTCTTTCCAAAACAGCTGTATGGTCTCCGCCGGGACCTATCAAAAAGACTGAGAGCCCGGTGTGATATTTAGCCGTGCGGGTAATTAAATTTGTCGCAACACCATTTTTTCTTAATATTTTTGCAGCCAAACTGCCTGTGCCCTCTTTTCCGAGTGCGGCAACCGCTGCAGTTTTCAGACCTAATCTTCGGAGTGCTACCGAAACATTAAAGGCACCGCCGCCGTAAGAATAATAAGTGGAATCAGCCACAATTTTAGTGCCGTAAGGAACCTCGAGATTAATCTCACTCCTACATTCCCGGTCTCTGGTAAGTTCCAGCTCGTCAATTTCAAAGAAAATATCACGGGTAATGCCACCGATTGTAATTACATCAAACATCTTTAGCCTCTTTTAAAACCGCTTCAATAATCTGTTTCCATTTTAGGTGACCCAACGATCCTTGGACACAATCTTTTTCCGAAAAAGTATTTATGTTATCGGGATGCTTACTCGTAATAAGAATTGGCACAGGGTCATCGCTATGATCTTTCAACTCACACGGAGTAGCATGATCACCAGTAATGCAAATTATACCCTTAAAATTCAATAACTTTTTAAATGCCTTGTCGGCTCTTTCGATATATTCAGTTTTTTTAACAAAATCGCCTTCTTCTTCGGCGATGACATCGGCACCTTTTAAATGTATAAAGACAAAATCATATTTCGTTTTTATTATTTCGAGTGCTTTTTCCACTTTTGATTCAATATTGGTGTCAAGTAATCCGGTTATGCCCTCCGCAGTCACTAGGTCCATGCCTAGATATGATCCAATTCCTTTATAAAGCGGCAACCCAGCGATACAGGCGGCCCGAAGACCGTACTTTTCTTTAAATTTTTCAACCGGCTTCATAAATCCGGCTCCGCGCGTCAAAATAAAATTGGCCGGCAGCAGACCTTGCCTGCGACGCACACGGTTCTCAACGTAATCATCAAGTAGTTTATGGGTATGAAGCAAATATTCCCACAGCCCGTCAGCCGTAAGCACGGCTTCGGCTGAACGATCAAGCGGGTGCGGCCGTAGCACCTTATTTCCGCCCCGATGAACCTTGGCCTTATGAGGATCGGTGTCGGTAACGACAGTCGAATGATGCGATATTTCCTTAGAAACCGGTTCGCCGGAAATTACCAAAGCCGCTCTATGTCCAACTCCGGGATAAAGCTGAAAAGTAAAGGGGCCGATTTTTTGCGTTCCTAAAAATTGACAAAAACTTTTGACTGAACCGATGTTACCGGCTCGCGGATCAAGCACTGTTAAATCTTTATCGACAGCCCCAAAATCAACTCGAAGAGCAAGTTGTTTGTCGTTTAATTTGGCACCTAACCCCAGCGCTTCCAACGGTCCCCGGCCAGGCAAGTCTTTCACAAAATCATAACCAAAAAGTCCAAAATGTGCTTCTTCGCTGGTTGGATATTCGGCGTTACCCATCGCATTTTGAATTCCAACTTTGGAGTGACTGACAATTTTATTGATATTCGGTTTTAGGGCAGCTTCAAGCGGTGTCCGTCCCCCCAATTCCTCAATCGGCCGATCCGCAAGTCCGTCAAAAACAATAAATATTATTTTTTTCATGAATAATACTCCGCCAGTAAGTCCTCGATTTTCAGAAGTCGGTTATATTTTGCTAATCTTTCCGAGCGGGCCGGAGCACCCGATTTAATTAATTCTGCTCCCACCGCAACAGCCAAATCAGCTATAAATGAGTCCTCGGTGTCACCGGAACGGTGCGAAATGATTACCGCGAGTTTGCCGGCTTTTGCTTGACGGATTGCCTCGAGGGTTTCGGTTAACGTGCCGATTTGATTCGGTTTGATAATAACTCCGCCGGCAATTTTAACCGCTGCACCCGCTTCTATTTTAGCCGGATCGGTAGTAAAAAGATCGTCTCCAACTGTCACGGTTGGCTCCAGACTTTCTGTTAATT
>CAYZJN010000039.1:0-5924 GCA_964479115.1 uncultured Candidatus Saccharibacteria bacterium
AACTAAAAAGTAGCAATCTGTGCATCTGTCGCTTTCACGACATTCGTAACAACCATAACATTCGTTTAAATCAATAGAGTTGGTTGAGTGTTGAGTCCTGAAAATGTAAGAACAATCAATGCAATCGCTGGATTCATTTATGGTTGTGCAATAATAACAATTATCTACACCGATACAATCAAAACAATAGTAAGCGTTGTTTGATTTATAAACATAATCTACATATTCGGAATTTTTATTGTCACTAAAGTTTGAATGTATAATTGGAAACTTTTTTTCTACTTCCTTTTTCACTTTATCGACAACTTCTTGCACTGGCATTTTTTTTAGTTCGGGAAGTTTTTTATTATACTCCTCTTCAGTATATTGAACGTTGAAAATACAATATTCTTTGTTGGCAAGGCCAAAACACCCGAAACAATCGTGACAATCGCCGCAATTAAACGAATACCACATATCGCGACATCGTGCCAAATATTGAGAATAGGAGCAGCTGCTTGAATTAATCGAATCGCTTGTCTCCAGGCAGCTTTCGCAGAAAGCATTCCAGGTAGTATCGATACATTTTGTTTCTTTAAAAGAATCCTTCACGTAGATGCATTCATCTAGCGCAGAGGCGTCAAAAATCCAATAACTATTTATGGAGTCATAAACATGATGGCCCCAAGCAACATTTTCACAACCTCTTTGAACGGTAGCTCTGACGGGAAATTTTTTGACTAATTCTTTTAACTTTTCTTCCATGGTTACCAACTTACCGGATCATCAACCGATCCTTGCGAGGGTTGTTCTTGGCTTGCGGCACTCGGCTTCGGTTCGGGTGGTGTGGACTGACCGGCGCCTTGCTGTGCTTTATAAGCATCGGAATAACCTAAAATACAATCATGCTCCTGCATCCATTTTTCGTGACATTCTTTGCAAAAAATTTGGAGTCCCTCTTGAGGTTCAATTGCCGTAATTATATCTTTTTTGCAATTGTCGCAATTATATCCCATCAGCTTTTTTCTATTTCGGAGTGACATGCGTCTTTCATATCTGCACTCTGGACACATTTTAGGTAAAGCCAGGTCTTTTTCTTTGTAATATTCCTCTTCTTTAGTGATTATTAAAAAGGCTTCACCGCATTTTTCGCATTTAGACTGTATTGCCATATATTCTCCTTTTGAATAATTATCCTATGAATTATCAAGCGAGACAATTAACTTTTATCTTTTTCCGGTAGTTTCCAGGTGGCAAAATCACATTTTGGGTAGTTGGCACAACCGTAAAAAATCCGTCCTCGTTTGGTTTTTTTTACTACAACATCACCTTCACATTTGGGACATTTCATGGCGACCTTCTCTCGAATCGCTTTGGTATTTTTACATTCCGGGAAACCGGTGCAGGCCATAAACGGGCCAAAACGTCCTTGTTTTATCACCATTGGTTTGCCGCATATCTCACATTTTTCGTCAGTTTTTTCATCGAGATTTATTTTTTTGATGTTGTCTTCAGCTTGGACTATTTGATTTTCAATCAAGTGCCAAAGTTCCTTGATTGGCTGTTTCCAGGGCAGCTGACCTTCTGCTATGTCGTCTAGTTCTCTTTCCATCACGGCCGTAAATTCAACATTAAAAACTTCGGGAAAATTATCCACAAGTACATCGTTTACAACGTACCCGATTTTTTCCGGCACGAAATATCTGTTTTCAACCATAACATACCCGCGATTTTTAATGGTCGAAATAGTTGGCGCATAAGTTGATGGTCGTCCTATGCCGTTTTCTTCCATGATTTTAATAAGCGATGCTTCGGTAAATCTGGCTGGGGGTTGAGTAAATTTTTGCTCAGGATTCAATTCAACCAACTTACATTCATCGCCCTTTTCCAGTTTAGGTAAAATTACCTCGCGACTTTCTTCATTGATTTTTTCTTTTGAACCTTCGAGATAAAGTTTGGAAAACCCGTCGAATTTCACTTTTTTACCATTGGCGCGAAAATTGTAATCCCCGGCCTTAACATCAACACCGGTGAGTTCTAACACTTCTTCTGACATTTGTGAAGCCACGGTTCGTTTCCAAATAAGTTCATAAAGTTTCAGTTCGTCCGGTTCCAAAAATTCTTTCATTTCTGCTGGTGTACGGAAAACGCTAGTCGGGCGGATGGCTTCGTGGGCCTCTTGTGCGCCTTTAACTTTTTTAAATTGTCGAGCTGATTCGGGCAGATAATTAGCTCCGATTTTTTCCGAAATATAGCTGCGAATTTCGTCGAGTGCTTGGTTGGAAAGATGGGTTGAATCTGTTCTCATATAAGTGATAAGACCAAGGTGTCCGTGTTTCGGTAGCTTCATCCCCTCATAAAGTCTCTGTGCCAGCATCATTGTCTTTTTTGAGGTGAAACGCAGTTTTCGAAAGGCTTCTTGTTGCAAAGTTGAAGTTACAAATGGTGCCGGAGGGTTTTTCTTGTGATCACGAACTTCTACAGAATCAACGATGTATTTCGCCTTTTCCAGTTCTGTAAGGACCTTTTTTGAATCGCTTTCGCTCTTTATCTCCAGTGTCTCACCGTTCTTTTTGTTCAATTTCGCTTCAAAATTTTTACCTTTGTTCAAAATAACTGTTAGTTCCCAATATTCATCTGGTTTGAACTTTTCGATTTCTCTCTCGCGCTCAACAATAAAACGTAGTGCCACAGATTGAACACGTCCGGCTGAAAGACCACGCATTATTTTCTTCCAAAGCAAAGGGCTAATATTGTAGCCTACCAGCCGATCCAGCACTCTCCTGCCCTGCTGGGCATCAACTAAATTCTGATCAATCTTACGTGGTGTTTTTAAGGCCTCGGTAATAGCTTCTTTAGTAATTTCGTGAAAAGTAATTCTTTTGTATTTGTCCTCAGGGATGTTAGCCGCCGAAAGCAGGTGCCAAGAAATCGCTTCCCCTTCACGGTCCTCGTCTGTTGCAAGTATCACCTCTTCGGCAGCGGCAGCTTCTTTTTTTAGCATTGTGGCGGTTTTGCGGGCTTTGGTCGGAATAATATACTCCGGTTCGAAGGTTTTCATATCAACACCAAGCCGGGATTTCGGCAAATCACGGACATGACCATAAGACGCCAGAACTTTATAACCCCTACCGAGATAATTTTCGATTGTTTTGCCCTTAGCCGGACTTTCTACTATAACCAGTTTCATCTTTTCAGAGTATACACCATTCCGCCTAAACTGCTAACCTTTCCCTTAATTTCCATCAAGGTCAAGATTTGCGAAGTTTCGGCCGATTCCTTATTTATTTCTTTGGAGATTAAATCAATATGTTTGGGTTCTGATTTTAGAACCTCAAATATTAACCGTTCATTCTCGTTTTCCGGTACGTTATTTTGCGTTTCCGATTCTATACCGAAATCATCCAGTATGTCTTGGGCAGAACTTACTGGTTTAGCGCCGTTTTTTATTAAATTATTAGGTCCAACGGCCATTTCGTTATAAATCGGACCAGGCACAGCATAAACGTTGCGGTTTTGCTCCAAGGCAAAATTGGCGGTGTGCAAGGTGCCGGAATGCTCACCGGCTTCAGTTATTACCACACCATCAGCCAACCCAGAAATGATTCGATTGCGTGCCGGAAAGTTCTGTTTTAGCGCCGGCATCCCGATTGGTTGTTCCGAAATAATGGCCCCGTTTTTCAATATTTCTATTGCAAGAGCGTTATTAGATGCAGGATAAATCATATCAAGCCCGTTTGCGAGAACGGCCACGGTTATCCCCTCTTCTCTAACTGTTGCCTTATGAGCTTCAGTGTCCAGGCCAAGCGCCAACCCTGATACAACCACAACCCCTGCTTTGGCAAGTCCGGCAGTAATGTCTGACGTAGCACGTCGGCCATAATCCGTGCATTTTCTGGCGCCGACAACAGCAATTGTTAGGTCATTATCGGGCAGTTCCCCTTTTACATATAAAACAAAGGGTGGATTATATATTTCTTTGAGCTTTTCGGGGTAATTTTTGTCCTTTAATGTAATAGCTTTGATGTTCAGCTTTTCATATTTTTCAGCAATCTTCTCAATATCAAACTGTCTTCTAAAATCAGCAAGGTTGCTGGCTGTTTTTTCTTTTAGGCCGGCTTTAATCAATTCAGAGGCAGAAGCCTCCCAAGCATCCTGATAGTTCCTAAAAAAGGCAGTTAATTTTTGCCAAACTTCGGAATTAATACCTGGAAACATGCCAATAGCAAGCAAATATTTGTCCATAAAATTAGTATAACGTAAATATTCTTAAGCTTAAATAAAACCCTTAAAAAAGTGTTGACAATTTTAATAATCTGTGCTATATTGTTATGTCATCCTTTCAAAGGGTGATTTTTAAAACAAATATCCTCCTCAGTCCGGCATCCATGCGGTGCAGGGATTGCTGGGAGGATCCTACTGGGAAGCTGGGTCATTAAACCTCATCACCCTCCTGAGGCCGACTCTTCTTCCCAGTCAGGATTCTCCCAACAACAACGCCAGCAAACAATGAGCTAGGTCAAGTGCAAGTCACGGTTTGTTGATGGGAGATAACAAAAAGACGATCATTCCCCCTGGGTCGTCTTTTTGTTTTGCGTTGATTCAGATACTTTGATTCACGACACCTTTGTCGCATGAATCTGTAAGTAACTCAACTACTTGCTTAATTTCGTTATCCACTATTGATTTTTCATCCTTTGAAAAAGGCTTTAGGACAAATTCTTCAGCGGGTATTTGTTGCCCGTTTCGAGGCTTTATACCAACACGGAAACGGATAAATTTATCAGTACCGAGATAATCGATGATAGATTGCACGCCCTTTTGTCCGGCCGAAGAGCCGCTCAGTCTCACTCTTATAGCACCTAGTTCAATATCTAGGTCATCATGAACAACCCAAAGCTGATCCTCGGTTCTAACCTTATAAAAATCTGCCAAAGCTTTTACGGCCCGGCCCGATTCGTTCATATAGGTTTGCGGTTTTGCGAGTACAAACCGAACGTGCTTTTTTTGATCCGGGAAAGTCAGCATGCCGTTTGCAATTTTGGCGTTTCTTCGGGGATCAATTTTAAAATTATCAGCCTTAACTTCTTTCGCAAAAGCGTCCAGCACCACAAAACCGATATTGTGGCGCGTCTTTTCGTATTTTTTGCCAGGATTACCAAGCCCGATTATCAGTATCATTTGACCTCCTTATAAAAGTGTAATAAATCAACGCGTTTCCCCCTTCTTTGAATGCCCTTCGGCATACGCGCATATTCGAGATAGCCATTTTTTTCATAAGTCTTGATTGCCACTGCATTTGTTGCCATGCAACCTAACTTGATAATTTTACCACCCTGAATTTTTATCTGTTTTTCCATTTCTTTGATTAAAAATGTTCCAAGGCCAAGTCCTCTAAAATTTTTGTCGATAACCATACCAAAGTCATAAACATGATCCATATTACCTCTGCATCTGCCGGCTTGAATCGATCCGATAATCTTATCATCAGCTTCCGCAACAAGAGTTACTCTCTTTTGGTCTTTTATATTTCTCATATATTTACGTATATTCTTTTTTTGCCGATACTCCGTAACAGGTGTGCGGGCATTAAGATAATCATTTTCTTGGATAACGCTGTTCCAGAGCACCATTAGTTCTTCCCAATCACCAAACCTAGGGACTCTTATAATAGTCTCTAAACCGTTTTTCAGATTTACTAACTGTAATTTTTCACCGGGTTTCATCTTTTTCCCTTGAGTACAATTTTAATCGGAGTACCGGAAAAATCAAAGTGACGTCTTAGTTCATTTTCAAAAGCTCGCTTCCAGCTGAAGTGAATCATTAGGTGAAATTTCGCTGAAATTGTAAATTCCGGAGGTATGGTTCCGGTTTGTGCAGCAAAAAAAACCTTGGGTTTATAGGTGCCGCGCCCTTTCGGCAAATTTGTCAGTGTAAAATCCTCC
>CAYZJN010000040.1:0-5863 GCA_964479115.1 uncultured Candidatus Saccharibacteria bacterium
GGCAGGAATCGAACCTGCGACCTTATGGACCGCAACCATACGCTCTATCCCCTGAGCTACGGGCGCCTGAACCCTGATATTTTACCTTAATTATCCTCTTTTTTCAATCCAAACTTGATTGACGTCTCAAATTCAAAAAAGTAAGATTAAGTTATGAAATATCTACTTTCGATTCTTAGTTCTATTATCTTGAGTTTCCTGACAGTAACAGGTTGGTTTTGGGCATTCGAGACTAATCCGAATATGTGGATCCGGTTTTTAAACTTATTCCAGAATATCAGTTATCTTTTAGGCCTTTTGATTTTCTCGGTTGTTTTCTTTTTGTTTTTTTCTTTACCTTTAGCTTTAATCAAAAAAAGGAGGGTTAATGGCGAGGGTGTTACTAGTAATTCCTCATGACCGCTTTAACGATTCTGAATATCAAGTAATGTTTAGAGAATTGTCCCAAGCCGGGCATATTGTTGAAGTCGGTTCTTCGCACCACACCGAGGCTGAAGGCCATTTCGGGCTTCTGGTTAAACCGGATATTAATATTACGATGGTCGAACCGACTGATTATGATGCGCTGGTTTTTATTGGAGGCCGAGGCGTCGAAGAATATCTTTCCGAAAGCGATGTACTGACTAAAATTCGCAATGTCTTTTACGAAAGAAAACTGGTGGCTGCTCTGGGAATGGCCGTTGAGATATTCGCTCAGGCCGGAATTATTTCGGGTAAAAGAGTCACCTGCGACATACAAACAATTCCCAAAGTTCAATATGCCGGCGGTTATTATACAGGCAGCTTGGTTGAAGAGGATGATAATTTGATTACTGGTACCGGCGAAAGTGCTAAAGAAGAATTTGCCAAAACGGTTTGCGCAGCGTTAGAATATGAAAACCATTTAAGGGAGTTGCGCCATGCCAGAGTTGCCGGAAGTTGAAACAATCGTTTCTGATTTAAAAAAGGATTTAGTTGGTCATATAATTGTCGACGTAGATTTTTTATGGTCCGGGCTTTTGCGTGACCTGTCGGTTTCAGATTTCAAAAAAATGGTTCTGGGTAAAAAGATTACCGGCATCGAAAGACGTGCAAAAAATATCCGAGTGAGACTAGATGACGGCTTAAATCTCTTGATGCATATGAAAATGACCGGACACTTGATTTATGCTTACGACTCTTGGCAGATTGACGCAAACGGCCGCTGGGTTCAAAGCAAACATGGTCAAAGCCCACTTTTTGACCCTTTGAATCAATCGATTAGAGCCGTTTTTTACCTTGATAAAGGGAAACTATTAGCTTTTTCCGATATTAGAAAATTTGCCTATCTCAAACTTCTGGATGATAAGGATATTGAAACTTTCTTCGCAAAGTATGGTCCGGAGCCGTTTTCTGATCAATTTAATGTCCAATTTCTTACTGACCTTCTAAAAAATAAAAAGTCTGCAATCAAAAAAGTATTAATGGACCAGGCAAATATCGCCGGAATTGGAAACATTTACGCCGACGAAATCTTATTTCAAGCCAAAATTCACCCGTTGACGCCGGCCGCCAGCCTTTCTGAAGACGAAATTGCAGCCCTTTACAAGGCAACCAAGGTAGTTTTAACCAAGGCCATCAAATTAAGGGGCACGTCAACTTCCGACTTCCGTGATACCCAAGGTAAAAAAGGTGAATTTGGCCAAGCACTTTCGGTTTACCGACAAACTAATCGCCCCTGTCCAAAAGACGGGACACCCATTAAAAGAATTGTAGTCGGAGGACGCGGCACGCATTATTGCCCAGCCTGTCAAATACCCCATGATTAAAACTTATATCGTCAGTGATAGCTTTCTAATTAACGATAGGGTTCGGGAAATCACGAATGCTCCTGAGGCGGAGATTTATAATTTTAACGAGGAATCAACTGCTGCCGACATTGCTAATTCTTTTCGAACTAATACTTTCTTTTCAGCTAAGCGGGTAATTATTTTAAGAAATGCGGTTGCCTTACTAGAGCCGAAGGAAACCATAAAGCTTCTTGAGGAATTGAAAAATGCCTCCGATACTGATGTTTATTTCTTCGAAAATAAAGCATCTGCAAAATCAGCCCTTTTTACGTGGTTAAAAACAAATTCCGATTTTCAAGAATTGGTAATCGACAAAAAATTTGACCTGGTTGAACATATAAAGAACACTGTCAAAAAAGAAGAAGGGGAAATTTCCCCGCTCGCAGCCGAGAGACTAGCGACTTTTGTCGGGCCGGATCTTTGGCGCCTTTCAGAGGAAATAAAGAAACTGGTTAATTACAAATATTTAAATAAAGACGAGCCGGTTATTGAAACTGCTGATATTAGTCTTCTTGTCAGCCCCGATGTTGATTTGAATATTTTTGATTTGATTGATGCCTTCGCCACTAAAAATACCAAAAAGGCCGCGGAATTGATTAATGACTTTATCGATCGGGGCGTAAATGAACTTTATCTTTTGACCATGATTTGGAAGCAGTTTCGCAACATCGCTATGGCCAAATTTGAAAATAATGTCTCCGATTTAACCTTGACTAAAAAAGCCGGTCTGCATCCTTATGTCGCTAAAAAGACTATGGCTCAGGCTCGCAATTTTGACATTGAAGATATTCTGCGTATTTACGAGAAACTTGCTCAAGCCGATCACAAACTCAAAAGCGGCTCAGAGCCGAAACAAGTACTGCTTTCTATCCTAACTTAAAAAATAACCCTCTTCTTGAGGGGTTATTTTTTTGCTTTCTCGGTTTTTTTAGGAAAAATTGCCGCAAGTCTCGATTTGCGTCTGGAGGCATTATTTTTATGAACAATGTTTTTCTTGGCTGCCCGATCGATTTTAGAATAAGCTTCTTTGAGGGCTTCGGTGGCTTTTTTAATTTCACCTGATTTCACCAAACTTCTAACTTTTTTGGAAGCTTCTTTATATTCATCACGAAGCACCCGGTTATGTTCTCGGGCTTTAATATCTTGCCTGGCTTTTTTAATTGCTGATTTGATAACTGGCATAGCGAAGACAAGTTTAGCAAAAGATAAGGTTTTTGTAAAGAAAAATTTTGGCAATTCGTTATTGACTCTCAAAAATTTCTTTGCTATATTGCAATGTCATGCTTTTGGGTGAAAGTTGGCAAAGGTAAATTATGGAACTATCTCCAAAACAACAATCAGTTGAATTGATTAAAAAAGCCGAACGTATTTTGATATTGGGTCACAAAGAACCCAGCGGCGATTTTTTAGGATCAGCACTTGCAACTTCGGAAATACTCAAATCCCTTGGTAAAAAAGTAGATTTGGTGCTTTCGGAATCGGTACCTGAAATTTATAAATTTTTACCATTTGTTGATACCATCAACACTCAATTTCAGCATTCTAAGGGAAAAACGATTCGTCTAAACACCCAAAAAGCACCTGTCAAATCAATGCAATGGCAAAAAGGCGATGAGTTTCTGGATATTATTCTCGATACCGAAAAGAATTTGAAATTTGAATTTATTGAAATCATTAACGGTGATCCAAAGCCGGATTTAATAATCGTTCTAAATACAACTGATGTTCAAAAAATCGACAAGCTTTATGATGCTAACACCGAACTTTTCTTTGAAGTTCCGATCATAAACATTGATCATCACGCCGGCAACGATTATTTTGGGACTGTTAACCTAGTTGATCTCACAGCTACTTCTTCGGCCGAAATTCTGGTGTCACTTTTTGAAGCACTTGGTATAAAAATAGAGAATCCCGATGTGGCCACTTGTCTCTTGGCCGGTATCATCTCCGAAACTCAAAGCTTTAGGACTCAAAATACCACACCTAAATCCCTAACAGTTGCGGCTCAACTTTTAGCGGCCGGTGCACGTCAACAGGAAATTATTTCTAATTTATACAAAAAACGTCCCATGGCATTATTAAAACTCTGGGGTGAGATGTTGGCCGGCATTTCAGAAGACAAGGAACATCGCTTTGCCTGGACCAAGGTGGCACTTTCCAGGGTGCCCGACGGTATTACAGCCGAGGATGTTTTTGATGCCGCTGACGAACTTCTTTCCAACACGCCAGATGCCGATATAATTTTGATACTTTGCGAGACCCAAGAAGGTCATGTTTCCGCAAAATTGAAGGCCGTTAAAGGTAAAAACGCTTTAGAACTCGCACAAATTTTTGGCGGAGATGGGGTTGCCGCCAATGCTTTTTTTGAGATCAAGGAAATGCCCTTGCACGATGCTGAACTTTTCACTTTAAAGAAAATTTATGATTTTTGGGCAGAGTCCGGTCAAACCGATGAGACTAAAGAGGTTTGGGAGGTGATGGAAAAAGAAACCAAGCCGGAAAAAATTGAACTGACAGAAGCAAAAACAGAGGAAAAGAAAGAGGACGTCAAAGCAAAAACCGAGAAAGAAGATGTCATCGACAAAGCCATCCAATCACTTGAAAAAGAAGAAATTAAAACCGGCTTTTCTTCCATTGGCGAAGTTATCCAAAAAAAGCAAAAACCCTATTTGACGGAACCAAAAGAAAAAGAAATTGACGTTTTCGACGAAGAAGACGAAACACGCATCAAAGAACTCGATATCTAAGAAGCTTGTCCTAAATTACCAAGAAGGGTATTTTAAGGTTATGAATGAAATTCTATTTATAGATAAGCCGGCTGGGTGGACCAGTTTCGACGTTGTCGCAAAAATTAGAGGAATTCTCCAAAAAAAAGAAGGGCAAAAAGTCAAAGTCGGTCACGCCGGAACGTTGGACCCTTTTGCCACCGGACTTCTTATCGTACTAGTCGGCGATGCTACCAAAGAGCAAGATAAATTTATGAAACTTGATAAAGAGTACGTGGCAACACTAAAACTTGGCTGCACCTCCACAACCGGCGATCCGGAAGGTGAAATCAAGGAGTTTCAAATTTTAAATTCTAAAATTCCAAATAAATCTCAAATTGAAAATATCTTAAAAGAAAAATTTATTGGTAAAATCGAGCAGACTCCGCCAGCTTTTTCCGCCATCAAAGTAAATGGCCAAAGAGCTTACGCGTTGGCTCGTCGGGGAGAAAAAGTCGATTTAGAACCGCGGCAGATAATTATTTATGATATTAAAATTGAAGATTATAACTGGCCGGAACTGAAAATTACCGTACATTGTTCCTCCGGAACCTACATTCGCACTCTTGCCGAAGATCTCGGGAAAGAGCTTAAGGTAGGTGCATACTTAACAGTCTTGAAGCGAACAAAAATTGGCAAATATTCCCTTTCTAAAGCCAAAAAAATAAGTGACATTTGACATTAAGAAATAATTAAGCTATAATATCTCCAGCGTTTTGGGGTTGTTCTCAAAAAAATATGGTCACAGATTTACAGATTGAGAGTGCTTCCGATTTGGGTAATTTATCCGAACTTATTTCTATTTGTCAAAGATGTCCCCTTTATAAATCAAAGACTAAAGATGTCCCGGGGGTAGGAAGCCAAAACGCCAAAGTTATATTTATCGGAGAAGCCCCCGGAAAAGAAGAAGACCTGAAAGGTGAACCTTTTGTTGGAGCTGCCGGAAAATTTCTGACAGAGATGATTGAAGATTTGGGTTGGAAGCGTGAAGATGTTTATATTGCCAACGCCTTAAAACATCGCCCGCCAGAAAATCGAGACCCACTGCCTGCTGAAATCGAATCCTGCTGGCCCTATCTAGCCAGACAAATTGAAATTATTAAACCAAAGTTAATCGTTTTTTTAGGGCGACACGCCATGCAGCGCTTTTTCCCGACGCTTTCAATCTCAAAAGTTCATGGACAAGCTTTCCGACGTGAGTGGAGCGGACAAAATCAAGTATTTTTGGCACTCTATCATCCGGCTGCCGCACTTTACAATGGTTCAATGAAGAATATTCTAAGAGACGAT
>CAYZJN010000041.1:0-5827 GCA_964479115.1 uncultured Candidatus Saccharibacteria bacterium
CGAGACTTTTGGCAAAAATAGTGAAATAGAGTGAAGCTTTAAAAAATTTTGCTTCTCCTTTTTGAATTGAGTCACGCAACTCTTCAACGTCTTGATAGGCAGTTTCCAAAAGAGGGTTTCGGACCTGCCCCTTTTGGGCTTCTTCGTTAATAGTGGATTGAACCTGTGCCGATTTGTTGCGCAGTTTTTGTAAAATTTCCTTCGAATTAACCGGGTAAATAAATAATGAGGTGTTAATTTCATAACCGGCATTAATAATTGGAGAAAGCCACTCAGTATAAAGATAGCGCGGATAACTAAAAACAAAAAAACTTTTTATGTAGTAATTGCCAATTTGAATGTAATTAAAATCAACAATAAGACCACTCGGAGCGATAATGTCTTTAATTGAAGTCATGCCTTGGGCTAAAACACGTTCAGCTTCTTTTTGTGGATCGGGTTGTTTTTCTGGGATTGGTAATTTCATTCCATTAACTCCTTGGGTTGTTCACTCCCTTTTGGGTCAACACTCACAAGCGGGACGTCGGTTTCATCAAGGTTGGCAATTTTTTGATTTTGGGCAGTTTCAGGATTGTAACTGGCGTAAAAAAGTTCCAAAAGATCTTCTGTCCCAAGAGCTGCACTTCTTAAACCCAGCGAAGAAATACCCTGAATCACAATTTGAGTTCTTTCCAATAGTTTTTGTTTGTGTTCTTCAAAAGAGCCGCCAACATACTCTGTTTTTTTCTTTTTAAATAGTCCGGCAGCGCCCGGGACTGCTTCTGTGCCACTGGGATAATATGGCACCACAACATAAAATCTTTTTTCCATAATGCTAGAGTACGTTAAAAGTTCATTGATAAAATTAATATATTCTTCGGTTTGGATTTTAAGTAGCGGGTTTTCTTGTTTGGCAGCTTGCTTTTCGATAGTTTCCAGATAATTTGAAAGATCCAACTGACGTGAGGTTGATAATATTTGAATCGGAAAATCTAAACTGTTTAAAAAATTCTGGAAAGCACTAACAATAGCGTTCTTCTCTTGCTCACCCTTTAGGGCAAAGTTAACCGAAGAAACCAAAATAACCGATTTTAGAGAATGATCGGTAAGTAAAACAACCCCCTCCTTTATTGCTTCTATTGGTAGATAGTGCTGAGTCGAGGCTTCTATTTTTTTGGGTTCTTTTGATGCCTGCGCCATCTTTTTAAGTTTACCATAAAGAGGCGCCAAAAAGAAACGTCTCTTGTTAATTATTAGAAGTGTGAGATTTGAGAATCAGCCATTTCGACTTGGTCGTAGTGAAATTTTTTGTCGGGTGAAATTTTAGCAGCTTCTGAAATCAGGGGCTCTCTCTTTGGTGCTTTTTTAAGAGCTGCGTCTAAAAATGCATCCAATGAGGCGTGATCTGCCTTTGCCGGCTGGAGAAGATCGGGCGGCGTAGTTTCGTCAACACCATGGGTGCCGAAAGGAATAATGCGATCCTTGGCAGACATGGGAATGTTGCCACCTGAATCCACTAGTTCGGCTAATCTGGAAAGGTCGTCGTGTGCTTCAAGCAGAGTTTTCTTGGGAGCCTTTTTTATAATTGGCTTAATTTCTTTTTTAACGACATGTAAAATTTCTTCATATTTTTTCCAAACTCGCTGCCGTGGTTTGGTAAGGGTGTTTATGGCTGAGGCCAGAAAATCTTCAAAGTTTTGGCTACCATATTTGGCTAAAGCAATTCCAAATGAACCTACGCCGATAATAATTGCTGCCAACCAAAAAAAAGGCCGCAAAAGTCCGATTAAAACAAAATTAAGCATCAAAATAATGGCCCCGCCGATTAAAATAATCATAAATTGTCGCAAAGAAAGCGGCCCGATTACTCGGTCTTCAATGTCAACGTTTTGTGGAACTTTGTACTGCATTAATCCTCATAGCCCGTGTCGTCAGGACCTATCCTGGTGGTAGTTTCCTGGGGGGATCTGGTTTGTTGTGTTTGAGCAGCCGCCCCCGCCTCTTTTTGTGCTTGTTTGTATACTCCTATATTTTCGACCACGGGTTTATCATCAAAATAACTCAAGATAGCGCCTCTTTTTTTGTCAGTTTCCGGCAAACTCATAGAGGTTTGGTTTAAGACACCGACCTGTGCTTTTGCGGCATCAACAAATGTTTTAAGTTCCGTAACATTTGTTCCGGCTGCTCTGGCTATATCGTGCGCAAGACTTCCTTGAACAAGACCACCGTGGTCAATTAACATCTGACCAATAGAAGCTTTTAGCGCCGGGTCATTTGAACGCAATATGCCGTTCAGTGCTTCCCCATTGCCTAGCTGGCTGATTAAATACGACCTTTCAGCAGAGCCCGCAACCTTAGCTTTCTCGCTAAGGAGCCTAACTTGTTCACGTTTCCATTCCCTTGGTGATTTGGTACTAATGGATTTGAATGCAGACATTCCTTTGGCATCCGGATATGGACTGCCAAAAGTTTCCATAGAGGCTATGGCACCGGCATTATCCTTAAACATTGAGCTTGTTAATACGCCATCATTAGACATGTGATGGTGGAAGGCGGCTGCTTCTGGAGCGTCTGTTATAACTGCTCGGCCACGAGCAGCGACAGTTCTGGCCGCGGCCAATCCCACAATTCCCATATCGCTTGTTGCAAGATCCATTAGGTCACCGTCAGATTTTTTGGCGAGACCCCTTGTGGTAATCATCTGACCGATTGCAGCCTCACGAACCTGGTCGGCCTCATGCTTTCTTGTGCCAGCAATTCTTCGACCCACCCAACCCTTCTGAGCCCATTTGTCCTGTGCTAGTAGGGCAGAGGTTTTCTCTCTCTGGTCTCTTACGCCGCGGCGGAGGTCAAGACGATTGGAAATACCACGGGAAACTTTGCCCACGACTGGTACTTTCTTGGAGGCCTCGAAGGCCTTCTTTGGCACGCTGGCAGCCTTTTTAATGGCACTGAATATGTCTCCGCCCATCATCGTTGGTATGGCGGCAGACATTACTATTCCAGCTGCGGCCATAAGCAAGAAAATCCAAGAATTATAAGTATTCGCTGTTGCACTGGTACTAAATGATGTTCCAAATCCATCAACAAGAAAGCTATTGGTCAGCCACAACAAAAAAGCGATAGCGGGACCCATAAAAACCCATTTGGCAAATTTGCTCCACCATTGTTTAAACAGGAACTCAGTAAAAGGAAGAACGTTCATCATAAAGGCCAGTGGGGCTAACGCAACCAGGAACCAAATCACAACTACCCGTACGATTAAAACAATAACAAGATAAAGCATGGCCACAACCACAATAATAAGCAGCAAGATAAGGAATATTGTTTCAGCCACGGCCATACCGGCAGCTCCGGTCGCCCCGCTTCTAAACCCTTCAAAATCAATATTTCCTATTTTCGCCATATCTAAGGTATTTCCGCTCAGAAGAAGATTTTGAAGAGCTGAGGCCACCTCGAGTAAAATGGCACAAATAAAGAAACTAAAATACGTACCCAAGATACCCAAAACAAGTTTTGGTATCATTTTGTTGAGCCCGTATTTTTCTAGATCAAAGTTTAAAATATTAGCAAAGGCGATAATCAAAATGCCTAGCGTTAATATGCTCAAGGTTATATTTCTAACTGCCTGCCACTCTTTTTGCAAAGAATCTGTCCCTGAGCCCCTAATATCGTTGCCGTACATTAATATTTTATTTACCCAGCCTCCCCCGATAACGATGGCTTTTGTAGTCCATTCGGTCATGTTTTGAAGTGCATTTTCAAAAAAATCATCGAAAGGAGAAACAATGTTTTCACTAACAGAAATATCAAAATCGTGGTTGAAGTCCCCCGTTAAAGCCTTTTTTGTGTTTAGCTGAATCCCTGGAGCCGTTGATTTTATGATTTTGTAATAAGCCGTGCCGTTTTCATTGAGAAGCTCAAACTCAATCCGGCCGGTCCATCTCACGCTACACACTCCGGCCGAAGGGTCCCCGGGGGTGCAATCTTGAAATTTATCCTTGGCGTCTACGGCTATAGCATATTTACCAATGCTAAGGACTTTTGGCATGTCTCCATCATCGATGGTAAATGCCATATATCTGTTTTCGGGCGGTGTTGCGCTTCCGGCCGCTCTTTTGGCCAGTTCAGCCCCGTTATAAATTAAAGAAATGCCCGAGCCGGTATTGAATGCCTCTGCCACTGTCTGCCCTGACGCCCAATTGTCCTGAATTATTCCACCCCAAAATCTGCCGGCAGAGACAATTGTGGCCCCCAACATTGTATTTTGGGGATTTTGTACTGAAACAAAACCCGCACTTTCCCAGCCAGATTGCCAACCACCGGTGACCCATGCATCTGTCGTAAAATTATAAGTAGCAACATAAACTTCAACATTTGAGAGGTCGTTATTCTTCATGTCTTCAAAGCTTATTAAAAGTGCATAAGCTATACGGCAATCATCTCCGGTAGTTTTACAACTTAAGGAGTCGTCATCTGTAAATAATCTATCAAGGGTATAAACACGATTTTCATTGTCAAGTTCTGATAGTCTAGTGTATATGCCGCCCCCATATACGTTCTGCATAGGGTCAACCGCCGGACTATGGTATTTAAAGACTTTTGATCCGTCTGTAATTGAATTTCCAGAGTCAGTTAAGGACAGCTTGGTTTCGTCAAATGGCCAAATATCTGAATTTTGACCAAAAGCACTAACTTCCGCCGGTGCTATTAACGCAAAAGGAGTAGCTAAAAACAACGTGGCTACAGCAAATATAATTACTTTATAGAGAGTTTTAATTTTTATACCCCCTCCATTGCTTAAATAATAACTTTTTTAGGACACAAAGTAAATAAACTAAAAATAAAAAAGCCCCGACTTACGGGGCTTTTTTGAGAACGAGTTAGTCTTAAGAAATCAGGCCGATTACCCAGTTCAAGAGAACATAAGAAAGGGCAATGACTATAACGCCGATAATGGCATATAAAATAGTATTTCTGGCAGAAGCGACTTTGTCTGCATCGCCGCTAGAGGTCAGAAATTGAGAGCCACCGTAAATCAAATAAGCGAATGCTACTAAGAACAAGAAAATCAAAACAACATTGATAATCGTGTTCAAAACGGCCGGCAAATCAGTTGATGTTAGAATCGGTAGTGGTTGCAGGGGAACATTTACCGCCGCCGCCACTCTTACTACTTCGTTCATTTTTCCTCCTAATAATTTCTTTAACTTAACTTAGCTATTATATACGTGATTATTATGTATGAAAAAACAAAAACAAGCAAGCCGATAATGGAAAAAGTCAGCGACTTTTTGGCTGTTTCCAGTTTTTCTGGCTGGCCCTGTGATGTCATAAAAAGATATCCGGCAAAAATGAAGCCGCCCAAAACAGCGATAAATGCCACTGGGGCAATAAAGGACAATGCATTGTCCAAAATCCCTTCAATTCCAGTTGAAGGATCGGGAGGGGTGATTGTTCCACTCGGCAAAGCGGCCAGAAGAAATAATTTTTTTGAAGTTTTTTTCATTAGTTAACTTTTCCTCCAATCAATTGGATATAACTGACAACTAAAAATTTTGAAAGAAGGACAATCCCAAGGCCAATAAAAGCGGCAGTCAGTATTTTTTTCCCTTTTGTAATTCTTTCTTCGTTCCCGCCGGAGGTCATCCATGTAATTGAGCCCCAAATAACCATGACAATCATGACAGCAGCTCCAGCCAGAAGTACGACGTTTGCGATGTTGTTTATTATAATCAATATATCATTTGGGTCTTGAATTGGGCCGGAAGTCGGGTCATTAAATTGATCCAAAAAAGTCGACCCGGCCGCAAAAATCCTTGCCGGTGTGGCAAGTGCTAAAACAGTG
>CAYZJN010000042.1:0-5732 GCA_964479115.1 uncultured Candidatus Saccharibacteria bacterium
AATCGCTCTTCAAGGGCTTTTACAAGCTCTGAAAGTTCGAGGGCGGTAAGGCCTTCGATTTTTTCGATTAAGTCTTTGAACTTGCCGGAAGGAGCTGGCTTTTCAACTTTAGCTTCTTCCTTAACTTCTTTGACTTCTTCTACTTTTTCAACCACTTCTTCAACCTTTTCGGCTACTTCTTCTGCTTTTTCAGCAGATTCTGCAGCATCCACAGCGGCTTCTTTTGCTTCTTCTACCGCTTCTTTAACTTCTGGTGCAACAGCACCACCCTGAGCTTTCGAAGGGTCTTCCTTAATGTCTTTAATGTCTTTTTTCTCATCTGTCATATATACTCCTTTAATTCTTAATTCTTAATACTTATAGTTATTTTGTTTCTTGATACTGTGCCAAAACGGAAACAAGCCCGCGCAAATTGCCTTGCAAAACACTGGCCAAACCGCGAAGCGGTGAAGCGAGCGAGCCGACAATTCGGCCGTACATTTCTTCTCGCGATGGCATTAAAGCCAACGCTTTGATATCTTCAAGGGTTGCAGCTTTACCGTTTATGGCACCACCGATAAGTTCCAGCTTTTCATTCTTTTTGGTAAATTCATAAATTGCTTTGGCCGGTTCAACCTCATCCGTCCCAAAGGCAATTGCAACTGGGTGATTTTTAATTTGTGCAAAATCGAATTCTGCTCCGGCATTTTTTGCGGCGATTTCGAAAAGGGTTTGTTTCATCACTTTGAGTGAGATGCCCCTTTCGCGCAAGTTTTTGCGGAGTTCTGTCATTTCTTCAACTGAAAGACCGCGATAATCCGAAAAGATAATCGCCTTGGAATTTTTGATATCCTCGGTAATTTTTCCGACCAGCTCTTCTTTTTGTGTTCTTGTAATTGGCATATTTCCTTACTATCCTCGAATCGACAGATTCTCGGATTAGCGTAATTCCTTTCCACGCCTTACGGCTTTACTAAAAAACCTCTGTCCAGAGACGAGAGGTTAAATATTATTGCCATAAAAACTAAAGGCTATAAATTATTTGCTCCTCGGTAGCAGATTAAATCCGACATTTATCGTCGGATAGCTACTGTCTTTGGATTTATCCTGCATAGTTGATTGTGCGGGATTGACTAGAAAATTTTATCAAAAAAGTTTTAACGTGTCAATAAAATTATAACGAACGGCCGGCCTAACTCCACGAATGGAGGTTTGCCGGCTTGCGGAGAGTTGCCTCTCCTACTTGCTATGTGCTTGACTGTCGTCCGTTGGGGTTGTAGCCGCAGATCTTGTAGATCCACAGCCAGCTCAGAAACACCCAGACGGCGTCGAGGACGACCCCGACGAAGAGGAGGATCAGCAGCCAAGTCGGCCACTTGTCTATGATTGCCCAAAGGGCAATTGAGCCAAAGACTAGACCCCCCCAGAGCAGAAGACCGCGGTGTTGCCTCAGGTATTCCCTGAAGCTAACGCTTGGTTGCGCGTTCATTTCCCATCCCATCCTCAGAGGTATAGAATTATCGGAAAGTACAGTCAACTTCAATACAATAGCACAATAACCTTAAAATGTCAAGGCTTTTAAGCCGTCATAAAGTCCCGAAATTGGTTCAATCTTTTTAGGATGACGGGTTTGAGCGATTTTCTGACTGTTACTTTTCTCAATATTTTAAAGGTCGCAAATTCCTTCTTGAAATTGGGGTGTAATTTGGCTTTGAGCACGTCAAATGCAAAGTGTAAAACAAAAATCATAACAACTGTGACCAGAAAAAATCCTATAGCCCAATAGGGGCTTTCAAAAACGAAAAGAGGTAACCCAAGGTAAAGAAATCTGGCGCCGTTTTCAACAAAAAGCCACAACAGGGTCTCTGCCTCTAGCAAATCCAAGATATATGCAAAGTGCAGCGCCAGTACTCCCAGCACAAAATATGCAGCCAACATCACAATGGTTTCGGCGAAAGACACCAGATTTTCCCGAAAATATTCAGCACTAAAAATGGGGTGCGTGTCGCTTTTTTTGTGCCAAGCTAAAATATTTACAAAACCTGTACCCAATGTAGCCATGACTGTATTAAATACCAAAGCCAATCTAAAAGCATTAGAACATTTAACAAATTTATTTACGGATTAGGTACATAATGATGGTTTTAACAACTTTTGATCTCAATGTGTTAATTTCTCGGTAAGTGAATTAACTCCCAGGTGGTTTGATCGCTCATCGGATGTTCGCCTCCCAAAAGCTTTAAGATTGCCTTGAGCCACCAGGGTGTTTGGGAAGGATATCGGGTTCGGTCATAAGATTTACGGGCATAGACACCGTTTTGGTTAATGATTTCCCAATCCTTCATAGTGAACATATCGCTCGCGAAACTAGGCGTTTCGTCATCATGGGCATTGGCATAAGCACCCCACCAGGGCCCGGTGTTGGTTCCGGTTGAAGTAAAGGTATCGTCCGCATTCACACAGGTGTAAGAATCTTCATTCGGCCAGATTTGAATAGTCATTTCAGCTTTTTTATCACCCCGGAAAGTCAACTGAACGTCTTCAACTTTAAAGTTGTCCGTTTCGTTCCAAACACAACTCATCAGCCAGGCTTGCATATCAGTTACCGTAATTTTACCCTCACCGGAAAGCTTTAGGTCGTCACTCACGGTTAGGACGCCTTCGCCTTCGGCTGAGTCGCTATAAATATGGCCCTCGATATCAGTGGAAACGGTGGATTTCATCGTTAATTTAAAGTTGGCGCAATTTTTGACTCTTTTTGTGATTTCATCATCGGTAATGCCCGGGATGCGTCCCTGAAAATCATCCATTTCCGCAAGTGCCATCAAGCGAATCATCACGGCCGCTTGACTGGCATCCCTTTCCGACACACATTTTTTTGAGGCCTTTTCCAGCCCGGCTTTTATGGCCTGAGCTGAGAGGTTCATTCCTTCGGTTATCTCGGCGGATAGGTTTTCTTCTCCCCCTGGGATTTCTTGAGTGTGGGCTTTTAATTGAATAAATTCCAAGACGGCTCCATCGGCACCATCGCCGGAATTTATGGCAGACGTGAGCCGAGGCTTGACGGTGGCGGCATACCAGGCGTGTAAGAGATTATAAAGCCGCTGGGCATAGGCATCGTTTTCTTCGATACCGCCTTCGTTTTCAGCGGCTGCCTCATTTACGATTACCGCTTTGGCGGCTTCATAGCGCAAGTGCCCAGTAGAAGGTTCCCCGGCTTGCGGCCGGCCGCTGCCTAGGTCTATAACGCCAAAACCGGAAAAATGGAAAACGGAAATGGTAGCCAGGCCGTCTTTAAAGTCTGCCGGAATAAAATGAAAGTCCTTACCGTCGGCATCATAAGAAAAAGCAGCCAGGTTATCAGAAGTGCTCTGAGTTTTGAAAGTTAGATTGGCAGGGCGCGCGAACATGGCCGAATCGGGACCGACTTGAACACCACCTAAAAATTTCCAGCCAATTTTTAGACCTTTTAGGCTCGAAATTTCCTGCGCCGTAACGCGCTCACCCTTCATTAGTGATTCCGGTGGAAAATTCAAATTATATACGCCTTTGGCACCGTTTAGTGTCACGGTACCGCCATTTTGGCCGGAAACATTTTGAGCCGTAGCGATTTTACCGATTTTGGGCGTGACGGTAGTCGGTTTTTTAGAGCTTATAAATAATACCGGTAAGCCGAAAAACTTGTCATAAACAAAAAGGCCCCCGACTAAAATTCCCAGGGCTAAAATTCCTAAAATTATTCGCTTAAGTTTTTTTGATTTTGGTTTGGCCGGAACCTCCGGCACCTTTTCCGCTACTTTAGAAACCGTATCAACCGCTACTTTCTTTACCATAATTCCCCCTCGCAAGTTACCGTTAATATTATAACTTTATTGAGGGGGAATATAAAGAATACAATTTTTATTCAGTGGCGGCGCCGTCAAACTCCGGACCATTTTCGGCTTCTGCCTTAGTGGCCTTTACGATGCCGTCTTTGTGATGAGCGGGTGAATAGATAGTGTAGAGTTTCAACGGTTCGCTCGCGGATGTGTTTGACACATTATGTTCGGCGCCGGCCGGGACAACTACCGCCGAACCATCGGTGACCTCATATTCGTTGCCGTCAATTACAACCTTGCCAGTCCCCTTTTCGAATCTAAAAAATTGATCGTTGTCCTCATGCACTTCCATCCCGATTTCTTCTGACGGAGCCAAACTCATCAAAACTAACTGAGAATGTTTGCCGGTGTAAAGAACTTTTCGGAAATTTTGGTTTTCAACCGTTAACTTTTCAATGTTGTCGCAAAAACCTTTCATATATACCCCTGGGCCTTGCCCATCCTGAGTAAGTGGTTCGACCTTACTCACCACCCTGAGCGGGAGTCGAATGGGTCGAAGGACTGCCTCAGTTTTTAATTTGTTTACTAACATTATTTTAGCACAACTCACGGTGAAGTTAAGATTGACAATAATGTTTTATTATGTTATTATACCGTTCTACATTGAGCACAAGCTCAGGTACCACTATCTGAAGGTGAGGGGCTTAGAATGGACGCTCGAGAACTGAAGGTAGCGGACGATATTGATTTCGTCTGCCCATCCCAGAGTTGCAGCCACGGTACTCACCGAGTCACCGTGGTCAAGCGTGAAGGCGCCTACCTGACGCTGGTTTTCCACAGCGCGCCTTTCATGGGCATCAGAGCTGAGCTAATCAAGAGCGAACTCTGGCTCGTGAACGGGCCCAAGATCGAGGTTGCCGACATCCATAAGGGTGAAGGTGCCGAGATCGTCAAGGGTTTCAAGGACTTCGAGATCCTAATCGAGGAGTCGCTTGAGCACCAGTTCTCCGAGCCCGACTTCGACCTGATGCTCGAGAGTCACCGATCCGAACTGTCCGAGGTTGAGGCGCTCTACAAGGATCGGCGCATCACCACCAGCTCCGCTTACGCCTTTGGAGCACTCATGATCGCCGGCGTCGAACCGACCGCGAAAGCGGTCGCCGTCTTCGTGCGATGCATTAAGCTCGCGGAGAAGAACGGCGCCAGCAATGGCTTCCTGAACTTGCTCGGAAGCGCCCTGTTCGACCTCGACGACTGAGCTACGGTTACGGAAGCGATTCTCACTTCAGATACAACACGGCGGGCCCTTGTGGCCCGCCGCTTCCGTTATATTAACTTATTATTTTTTTATCTCGGATAATACTTTGAATGTGTTTCAAAAAGAATATAATCCAGCCGAAAGCGGCCGCAAAACTAACAATTTCAAAAGCCGTCAGATTAAAATAGGTTCCATTTTTATAAAGATAGCGGATAACCAAAAATTCTTTTGAAATTTGCGGCACGAGTTTTTTTATCAGGAGGATAAGCGCCATCAAAATAAAAGGGTTCCCAAAAGCAAAGAAGTTGTGAAGCGCGTGGAAGGTGCTTTTAGGGAAAACGCCCATGGCGCTGAAAAAAACCGCCATTGTTACAAAGAAAACTTTTAGAATAACGATATTTGGAATACCTAATGTTTTTTTGTCTTTTAAAATTATTTTTAAACCCCGAAAAACATAATCGGTCAAAACAATAATCGCAAGCCCTGTCAAAATCAAAGTGAGATTAAAAACATTTGAGGTTAGGTTATCGTAAGTCCCCAGTTCGCTAAAGTTGCTGCGCCACCAGTTGCGGTCGGGAGCGGTAATCATGCTCATCAAAACACCGCCAAACAAGAAATAACCCATCGTTTTTAAAACCGAGTTAACATCAGTGTTGTACCCACGTTTAAAGGCCATA
>CAYZJN010000043.1:0-5339 GCA_964479115.1 uncultured Candidatus Saccharibacteria bacterium
AATGGAACTATTGTCAACAATGTAAAATATGTTGTTCCGGTTTTGTCTCAGGTTAAGAGCTTAAAAGACTGTATAACTCTATTCGCTTTCCCTTTATTATCATTTTTTATAGGCAGAAACTCTATTTTTTATCAATTTATTCAATGTAGGAATCCCCGTTTGATTTTATGACAATAGTTTTGGAAATATTACTGTTAGTAGCATCGGCTAAGGTGATTTTAATTTCGCCGCTGGCGTTATGATTGGCCGCTACGTAATTTAAGTTACAAGTTGAGGCGTCCAAAAAGTAATCCTGAGCCACTCTGGTTGGATTTGTTTGCCAGTAACAACCACCGGTTCCGCTGCCATAATAAGTTTCTTTGGCTAGGTAAGAAACGCCAAATGGTGCACTGAATGCTACAAAGCCAGCATCTGGTCCGAGTTCTGTTATGGTTGAGCCGTCTAAGGAAAAGGTGGTTGTGATTTTTATTGACGGCGAGAGAGTGGTTCGTTTTTCATAAGTTAAGGCCGGGACGGTCAGCTGTGTAGCACCCAAAGGGTATAGACCAATTAAGTCGTAGGTGTGGCTAGTGTCATTAAAACGACCAATACCCCAAATCTTAATATTTTGCCCGGTGCTATCGGTCATCACGGAAATAGCCTTGTTTTGAGCTTCGCGGACATCCGAAAGCAAAACATCGGCTGCGGCTTCAACCAAAGCTTGACGTCTAACGCCTAAAAAACCGGCAGCAGCAATAAGCGAGATTACGGCAATAATCGCCATTACAACCGTCATTTCGACAAGTGTAAATCCCTTGTTTGAGTTTTTGAGATGCTTTAAAATTTTCCCCTCCTAGTGATAACTTAAGAATATTTTAGCATAAATATCAATTAGTTGCGGACCGAAAACAAACCCTAAATATGTTCCCAGTGCCAAGAACGGGCCAAAAGGAATCTCCGACTTTAAATTTTTTATTTTTGAAAACCAGCGCGATTTCGAATCCTTATTTTTTAGCAGATTTTTTAAGGCTATAGCCGAAAGACCGTAAATTGAACCAAAAACCGAAGCCAAAAAAATGGCTAAAAACGTTCCGGCCGGCCCCAAAAGCAAACCGGTGCCAAAGATAAATTTGGCGTCTCCACCGCCCATCCAGGTTTCGTGAGAAAAAAAGTAAAGCGCAAAAAAAATGGCGAAACTGACCGCAGCCGCCAGTAGATATTTGGAAAGTGTAATCAAAAGATTGGGGTCGGAAATACCGTTATAAGCAAATAGTGAAACTCCTAAAAATCCAAGGCAGGCTAAAATATAAAGCAAATTAAAACCGTTGGGCATCTCTTTGGTTTTGGCGTCATAGACAGAAATAATAAGAAGAACACCAGTAATTAAAAAGGCAAGCATTAGAGCTACTATCTCGACTAACGGCAGGCTGGACCCGCCTTTAAAACTCGCAGAAACCAGTTGGCCAAAGGGCGTGAAAACTACAATCAAAAGAAAAAGTAAGGCGGTCAGTAACTCGATAAGGGGATATTGAATGGAGATTGGTTTTTGACAGTCGCGGCATTTACCGCGAAGGATAATCCAGGAAAGAAGTGGAATATTATCATGCCATCTAATTTGATGTTTACAACTAGGGCAAACCGAGCGTCCGGTAAAACTTTTTTTTCCTTGATAGCGCCAAAGAAAAGAATTTAAGAAACTGCCGACACAGAGCCCAAAAATAAAAATTATTCCCTCAAATATCATTAATTTAATTATAGCTTATTCTATGGCAACAAAAAACAGCCCCTTGCGAGCCTGTTTTCTAAATTGCTAGCTATTTAGAAACATAGGGATTTGCGCCACTGTCACTAAAAATTAATTCGAATCGCGTCGTTCGTAAGTGGAACTGTACACGTCCAATCGTATGGGATAATTTGATAACCAAGCGATGTATAAGCAACGCTGCCTCCCCCCTGACCCGGTGTACTATCGCATTCTGGAGTATCTGCCAACTTAATCTCTGAGCCAATTCCCAAACCAAGGTGATAGGCAATCGCTCTAAAGTTTGTATAGCTTGTACCCCCTGGCGGCGGACCGGGATATTGTTTTTTTCTGGCATGGTATTCCTCAAATGCTGTCTGTAGCGTTCTGGCATTGCCCCTGTGGACCGTTTCAGTTGAGCTTCTACGTGCAACAGTAATGGCGCCGATAATTAAGACGGAAAGCACGGCAATAATCGCCATCACTACAACCAGTTCTATCAAAGTAAAACCCTTTTTTTGCATTTACACCTCCTATTAATATAAAGATAACAGTTTTATAAATAAAAAAACAGCCCCTCACGGGGCTGTTTTTAGAGTGTGTTTAACTGTTTCTTATTTCTTCGAGTTTTGCATCGCAGGTATAATCGGCAATGTGTAGTATGTATCCGGTAGAAGTATATTCAACATATCCTCCACCCTTCCATGTAGTAGCTACTCCAGTACATTGAGCGCCCTGTAGTGTAACCGTGCCATTTAGAGAGCCACCAGTTGCAACAATTGCGTCAAAAGTAACTGAGCCGGAACTTGCTGGATATACCTTGTTCTTGCCATAGTATGCTTCTAGGCCAGTTTGGACTGATTTTGCAGTACCGCGGTTAGCGGTTTCAACAGACATGCGCCTGGCGACCGTGATTGCGCCGATAATCAGGACGGAAAGCACGGCGATAATTGCCATAACCACAACCAACTCAATAAGCGTAAATCCTTTTTTCTTCATTTTTTCACCTCCTTTTACAAAATTTATATTTTTTTCTGACAATTAAAATTTATCACTTTGACGAAAGATGTCAACTACACAATCTTACCTACTTGATAAATCGGCATCATGATGGCAAGCATAATCAGTGCCACGGTGCCGCCCAAAACCACAATAATAATCGGTTCAATCAAATTAGAGATAGACTTAACAGCCACATCAACTTCTTCTTCATAATATTCTGCCAAGTTGGAGAGCATACTGTCGAGTTCACCGGTCTTTTCACCTACGGAAATCATTTGAGGCACAACCGGAGGAATACGGGGGTTGTCTTTAAGAGTTTCAGAAAGAGCAACACCGGATTTAACTTTTTCAGCCGAAGCTACCAGTATGTCCTCATAAACGACATTGCCGATTGCCTTAGAAACTATACTCAGAGCATCCAAGAGCGGCACGCCGGAAGCAACGAGACCGGAAAGTGTTCGTGAAAAACGGGCCATATAAAGCTTAACCAGCAGTACGTTTATGCCATATAGATTGAGTTTGACATTGTCGAGAATCCTTCGGCCAGCCGGCTTGCGGGAAGCGGACCAAATAAAGGCAATCAAGGCAATTAATATCAAAAGCAGCAAAGGCCCAATTTTGCCGAAAGTGCGGCTGATGGAGATAAATATTTTTGTAATCAAGGGAAGCTCAGCATTGAAGGACTGATAAAGCATATCCATTTGTGGCATCACGTAAACAAGCATCAAAACAACCACCGCAATAACAACCACAAGGATAAAAGATGGATAGACTAATGCGCCGCGAATTTTGCGCATTAGTGATTGCTGTTTTTCAAGTTGGTCAGCCATTCTAAGGAGCGCTTTATCCAGCAAACCGCTAGTTTCTCCTGAAGCGATCAAGGTGATGTCGAGCGGGGTGAAAACTTCAGGAAATCTGGAAAAAGAAACTGAAAGTTGTGAACCGCCCTCGATATCCGCCACTGCCGAGGCCAATATTTTTTTGACAGTTGCCTGTTTGGTTTGCATCTCCAGCGTTTTTAGAGCCTGAGAAATCGGCAGACCGGCGTTAATCATGGTGGCGAGCTGTCTTACGACAATCACTTTGTCTTTTAGAGCGATGCGACCAAATATAGCCAGGCCTGAACCCATGTCAGCCGTAATATCAATTGGGATTATATCGCGGGAACTTAAAACCCGGCCAGCCGCCATTTCGTTTTCGGCCTCGATTTCGCCGTGGACAACCTCACCGTTTTTATCTTTGCCGCTATAATGAAAAACTTTCATTAACCGTGTACCAGCCTTTCTAATTCTTTGACATCAATGGCATAACCCTTGGCTTCATCAAAAGTAATCTTGCCCGATTTAACCAACGCTGCAAGCGCTCTGTCCATAGTTTGCATCCCCTCTTCAGCGCCGGTTTGGATAACGGCATCAAGCTGATGCGTTTTGCCTTCACGAATAATGTTTCGAACTGCGGCATTGGCAACCATAATTTCAGCTGCAGCCAAGCGACCACCACCAATTGCTGGAATAAGCCTTTGCGAAATAATTGCCTGCAAAATATTAGAAAGCTGAGTCCTAATTTGTTGTTGTTGATGCGGCGGGAAAACGTCAACCATACGGTCAACAGATTGAGCCGCGTTATTGGTGTGTAGTGTGGCAAGTACTAAGTGACCGGTCTCGGCAATGGTGATGGCAGCGGCAATTGTCTCAAGGTCGCGCATTTCACCAATAAGTACGACATCGGGGTCCTCACGAAGCACGCTGCGAAGAGCAGCGGCGAAAGAACGAGTGTCATAATGAACCTCTCGTTGTTCAATTACTGACTTTTTGTGAACATGGGTATATTCAATTGGATCTTCAATGGTAATTATATGATTGGCACGAGTTTCGTTGATGCGGTCAATCATGGCGGCAAGAGTGGTAGATTTTCCGGAACCAGTCGGACCGGTAACCAAAACAAGACCACGTGGGATTTCGGTAAAATTATTGGCAATCGTTGGCATACCCAATTCTTCTAGTGTTCTGATTTTAGTTGGAATAAGTCGAAGGGCAATACTGAGGTTGCCTTTTTGATGGTAGGCATTGGCGCGGAATCGAGCGACGTCTCCAAAGGCAAAAGAAAAATCCACTTCCATGTCTTTAAGCAAAATGCCTTTTTGAACTTCGTCAACAATCGAAAAGATTAATTTTTCTACGTCAGCTTCTTTGAGCGGGGGAATATCGGGGAAAGGTTTAAGTGCCCCGTCAACACGTAGCATCGGCGGCGTACCGACGGTAATATGAAGGTCTGAAGCGTCTTGTTTGACGACTTGTTCGAGTAACGTTTCTATTTTTAATGTAGATTCTGCCATTTTCCCTCCGAGATTAGCAATCAATAATTATTTTACAACAACCGCCATGGTCTTCATACTGATTTTTTAGGTCTCACTGGCCTTAGCAATTACTTCTTCTATGGTTGTGATTCCTTCTAGCGCCTTCAAAAAGCCGTCTTGACGCATGGTAATCATACCTTCTTTCAAAGTTTGCAGCTGAATTTCAGTGGTAGTAGCGTGTGATACTACTAATTTTTCGATTTCGGGTGACATCTTGAAAACTTCATAGATACCAATTCTACCCGAGAATCCAGTGTTATT
>CAYZJN010000044.1:0-5221 GCA_964479115.1 uncultured Candidatus Saccharibacteria bacterium
CCATATAGAATTCCATCTGGGTATAATCCTGCAGATGTTCCGCGTCCATGCCTTCGTTCCTGAATTGGCGGCCGATTTCAAAGGTTTTTTCCAGACCTGCTACCATCAACCTTTTTTGCCAAAGTTCGCCGCAGGAGATTCGGAGATAAACGTCTATATCCAGAGCATTGTGATGTGTGGTGAATGGTCTTGCCTCGGCACCCCCAGTCACGGTTTCAATGGCCGGCGTTTCAACTTCTAGAAAACCTTCACAAATCAAGAAATTGCGCATGGTTTGCCAAAATTTAGCGCGCTTATAAACCATCTCACGTGTTTCATCAGAGAAAATAATATCCAAATATCGTTTTCGAAACCTTTGTTCCTCGTTCTTTAAACCGTGATATTTTTCTGGCAGTGGCCTTAGAGCCTTGGCCAGCATCTTAAAACTGGCCACTTCTACAGATATTTCCCCTGCATTAGTTTTAAAAATTAACCCGGTGGCCTCGATAAAATCTCCAAGATCAAAACGTCTTAATAATTTGTAGCCCACCTTGCTGAGTATATCTTCCTTAAAAGCCAACTGCAGATCCCCTGTCACGTCTGTAATTGTTGCAAATGATATTTTTCCGTGTGATCTTAGGCTCATAACCCGCCCGACAACAGTTACTTTTTTGCCAGAAAAAGATTTATAATTATCGGTTATTTCTTTATTAAAATTTGTTCTTTTAGCTTTGGCAGGATAAGGATCGATACCTGCTTCACGTAAAAGATTTAGCTTTTGAATGCGCTCATTAATCAATTGCTGCTCGGATTTGTTTTCTTGCATAATTTGATTCTATCAAAAAACTGGCTATAATTGCCAGCTTTTTGAATCTCTCTTTTAGTGTATCTTTTGGATACGGTATTTTTTAACGCCAGCAGGCACCGAAACTTCGACAGTTTCACCGGTTTTTTTGCCCAACAGCGCCTTCCCAATTGGTGATTCGTTAGAAATAAATCCATTGCCGGGGTCTGCTTCAGTGGAACCGACAATTTTATATTCTAAAATTTTATCTTCTGCCTCCAAATGAACTGTGCAGCCGACTTTTACATCCTTGCAGTCAAGATGGCTTTCATCGATAATTTCAGCATTTTTTAAAATATGTTCAACCTCAAGAATACGGCCTTCCATGAAAGCCTGTTGATCCTTGGCATCAGAATATTCCGAATTTTCCGAAAGATCGCCGTGTTCTTTAGCGGTTTTGATACGCTCAGCCACAGCCATTCTTTCATTACTCAAAAGGTTCTCAAGTTCTTCCTTGAGTTTATTAAAGCCTTCTTTAGTTAAATATACTTTTTTGTCCATTGTGGTCTCCGGAATAAATAAAGAGAGTCTTAAAAGCTCTCTGTTGTTGTATTATTACCAAAAGATTTTACAGCCGCAAGAATCCCTTGTCAATGATTATTTTTTCTCTAAATAATCTGAAATGTAATCTATGAGGTCGGCTATTACTACTCGTTTTTGCTGCATTGTATCCCTGTCTCTGACTGTAACCGATTTATCTGTTTCGGTTTCAAAATCGATGGTGACGCAAAGAGGTGTCCCGATTTCGTCTTGCCTGCGATAACGCTTGCCGATTGACTGGGTATCATCATATTCAGTTACAAAGCAACCCTTTAGTGATTCGTAGACTTTATCCGTAAGTGGCGTCAGCTTATCGTTTTTGGAAAGCGGCAAAACCGCTACCTTTACAGGTGCCAAAACAGCCGGTAACTTTAAAACTATCCGAGTTTCATCTTTCACTTTTTCTTCTTCATAGCACGAATCTAAGACGGCTAGCATAGTGCGTTCCACGCCAAAAGTCGGCTCAATCACGTGTGGTAAGTACTTTTCGCCGGTTTCTGCGTCAAAATAGGTTAAATCCTGTTTCGAATATTCTTGATGTTGTTTTAGGTCGTAGTCAGTCCGATAAGCGATACCCCACAGCTCCTTTTGACCGAATGGAAAATCATATTCAACATCAACGGTTCTTTTGGAATAATGAGCCAGCTTATTTGCTGGTATTTCGTGCAGGTGAATCTTCTTTTCAATAAGCCCAATCTCTTTTGCAAATGACCCCATTAATTTTAGCCAAGTGTCAAAAATTTCGTTCCAGTTTGCTTTGGGACTGATAAAATATTCCAATTCGGCGATTTCAAATTCGCGCGTTCGAAAAATATAGTTGCCTGGTGTAACTTCATTACGAAAAGCTTTTCCGATTTGAGCAATACCAAATGGTATTTTTCTACGGCTGGTTTCCAAGATTTGTTTGAAATCAACGAACATACCCTGAGCTGTTTCCCCCCTGAGATATGCCTGTGATTTTTTATCCTCAAGTACACCAATATATGTTTTAAAAAGTAAATTAAAATTTCGGGGGTCAGTCCAGCTTTCGGCCCCACAGGTGGGACATTTTATTTTTTTGTTCTTTAAAACTTCGGCGATTTCCTTTTCTGATTTACCTTCTACATCTAATCCCACAGCGTCTTCTATTAAATGGTCAGCCCGGAAACGGTTTTTACATTTTTTGCAATCGACTAAAGCGTCGGAAAAACTACTGACATGCCCGGAAGCCTCCCAGACTCTCGGATGCATAATTACAGCTGATTCTAGACCGACCATGTCTTTTCGATCGTTAACAAAGCGTTTCCACCAGAGTTTTTTGAGATTATTTTTTAGCTCCACACCCAACGGGCCATATTCCCAGCTGTTGGCAAGCCCGCCGTAGATTTCAGAGCCGGCATAAACAAAACCCCTTTTTCGAGCAAGGTTTGTAATTTTTTCCATTCGAACTTTATTTTTATCCGTCAAATTTGAAATTTTCCTTTTTTGAAAGCGCTTCCTTCTGCTTTTTGTCTATTTTACCAAGTCTGCATAAATATTCCAAATCAGCCAAATAACAATAAAGCTGTTCCTCGAATTTATGAGGATAATCATCTCCAAAAACCTTTAAGAAACGCATATTATCGGAGACCCAGACTTCTATTTCTTCATCTTCCATGATTTCACCCTCAGTACGACCCTGCAGTACACAAGGTGGCGGTTCCTCACCGGCCCTTAAATAGTCGGCCAGAGTCCATGAAAGCTGTGATTTGTTTTCTTTAATGTTCATAATTGTTTACTCTTTAGTTTATTCGGAAGATGCTCAAGAAGTAAAGGACTAATTTGACGGTCGAAAAAAGAATGGAAATCTTCGATTCCCTTAATTGCCAAGAATTGGTTAATTTTGCCTAAATATATAAGCCTTAGAAGTTTATATTCTTCTAATTTCAAATTGTTTTTTTTAGAACAAACATCGCAACTGACACCGTTAATCCCGCCCTCATAGTTATTTTGTTCAGTTAACACCTCGCCGCATTTATCGCATTGGAGAATATCCGGTAAAAAACCGCTAAGTTTTAGAAGCTGCGCTGTAAAGAAATCCAAGATAACCAATCGTTGCGCTTCACTAGCGCTTTGGAGCCGGATCATTGTGTTTACAGTTAAGGTATATAACTCGGAAAAAGGAACGCTCTCAGGCAAAATTTGTTTTAAAATTTCGCAAAGGTAAGAAAAATCACGAAATTTACCAAGATCATCCGCAACCCGACTACCGATTGCTCTGGTTTCCGCTCCGGCTACAATATTAAAGGTTTTCCCTTCCACAAGTTGGAAATTTCCAGTATCAAAAAGTTCGATTTGGCTCGCAAGTCTGCTCTTTATTTTTCTTGAACCGCGGGCAACGGCTTTAACCTTGCCTTCTTCTTTAGTAAAAATAATTAAAAGCTTGTCAGCCTCACCGATATTCTTTCTGGAGATTATGATGCCTTCTAGATTTCGGGTTCTCATTTACCTAAGATGTTTTTCACTTCCTTAAATACTTCGGTTGGGGTGTGATTAGATTTTATCAAATATCTGTCTATCCCCAAAGAATCTAGGAACTCAGAATCATAAACCAGGCGAGTTTCTCCCCAATCGGATAAAATAACAAACAGGGTGTCAGCTGTCTCAGGTTTTGATTTAAGAATTCTGATTATCTCAAAACCGTTACATTCGGGCATTACCACGTCTGTAATTACTAATTTGGGTTTCTTTTTTTCAACAATGCAAATACCGTCTTGTCCACCTCTGGCCCAAATTAGATCTATATTACTTTTAGCAAATTTTGGTTTAAGTATATTGTAATAACTATCGTCATCATCGATAATCACAACATTTACAGCTTCTGATTTTTGCATTGATTTAATTAAAGTACTTTTCCGCGCAGAAAAGTACTCACAAACTCACAAATATAGCCTAAAAAATTGGTGATTTATACAGTGTCTTTAAAGGCTTCACCAATCAAACTCTTGCGCGAAGACAAAGCATCCTCAACTATTTCCACCACTTCTTCGGGAGTATGTTCTACCTTAATCAAATATTCAACTGCGCCGCCCATAAGACCCTCTGTTATATTTGGCATTTCGCCATAATTTGAAAGGATGACAATCGGCACATCTTTTCCTTCATTAAAGCTTTTGATTTTCTTTAAAACCTCGAATCCATTCATAATCGGAAGCATTACGTCCAAAATCACAACGTCCGGTTTCTCCGATTTGAAGCACTCAACCCCTTCGGCACCATCAATTGCTTTAATCACTTTGTAGCCACTGCTTGAAAATTTACGTTCATAAAGATCGAGAATTGATTTATCATCCTCAACTATTAGAACTTTAAAAGTTTTATTGCTACCCTCCTTCATAATAAAATTATATCACCTCCCTTTTTATATCGCTACATTTAAAATTGCTTCAAATAATCAAAGTTTGGTTTATCGGCCGGCTCTGTCCCGGGAATAAATATCTCCAAAATATTCGGCCTTGAATGGCTTGTGGTTTTTAGCCCGGTGTAAGGATTAACCCAGAGTTCAGTAAGCCCATCTGGTCGCACAAAATTTTCGACCGGCAAATCTTTATGAATCCCTGCGATTATGTCATGCCAAATGTAGGCTGCCCCCTCGACTCCGGAGACTCGAGCCATTGTTGTACGGTCGTTATTACCCATCCAGACACCAACCGTATATTGGGGCGAATAGCCCATTGTCCATGAATCTGCGTAATCATCTGTGGTGCCGGTTTTAGCAGCCACCTTTCTGTCTGTCAAAACAAGAGGACTTCGGGTGCCGAAGACCGTGCTCCTTGCCTGATTATCGGAAAGAATATTTGTCATTATGTAGGCAGCTTGTTTGTCGATTACTTGCTCCTG
>CAYZJN010000045.1:0-2406 GCA_964479115.1 uncultured Candidatus Saccharibacteria bacterium
GCGTAATTTGGTTAGTTCAAAATTATTTTGCAGGTAAATCCAAGGTTAAAATTAAGGAAGATGTTAAAATTACTGATCACGAAAACCGGATGTAGCCATATCTGGCCAAAATATCAGCGTTGAATTAAAGGCCCGCTCGAATTAAACTATATTAAGGAGGGGGGATTTTTTTTATTTTGGGCGCCCCGTAAACCGCCAAAAAACTTAAGCGGATTGTATTTAAAAATGGCAAAAACCACAAAAACAGACAAAAATCAGTTCGTTCATCTCCATGTGCACACGCACTATTCTCTTTTGGATGGCATGTGCCAAATCCCTAAACTTATGGATAGGGCAGTTGAATACGGCATGCCGGCTTGTGCAATTACAGACCATGGCGTAATGTACGGTGCGATTGAATTTTATAAAGAAGCCAAAAAACGCGGCCTTCTACCGATAATCGGTTGCGAAATGTATGTAGCACCGCGAACCTTAAGCGATAAAACCCCCAAAATTGATACTAACCCCGGGCACTTAGTGCTGCTGGCGAAAAACAAGGTTGGCTACCAAAATCTAATGAAATTGACCACCCTTGCTCATATCGAGGGTTATTATTACAAACCAAGAATTGATAAAGAAGTTTTGTCTAAGTATGCCGAGGGTTTAGTCGCCATGTCTGCCTGCATGCACGGTGAAGTAGCCGGAGCTCTTGCCGCCGGTGATAAGAAGAAGGCTCAAGTGGCTTTTGATTTTTACCACAAACTTTTCGGTGATGATTATTATCTTGAAATACAGTACAATCCTGGCTTGACTGAACAGACAAGGATTAATGATCTTTTAGTTAAATTCGCCCGTGAAAATAAGGCACAATTAGTGGCGACCAAAGACGTTCATTATATTGATAAAGAAGATCGCGAAGCCCACGATGCGCTGATTTGCGTGCAAACCGGCAAACTAGTAGATGATGAAAATAGGATGCGGTTTGAATCAGACCAATCGTTTGTTTCCCCCGAAGAAATGTCGGATTATTTTAAGGATTATCCGGAAGCGATTGAAAACACTTTGAAAATCACCGAAAAATGTAAACCTTTTTTGGAGGAGTTTAAGCTGCCGTTTGCTGAAGAAAATAAATTTTTTATTCCTAAATTTGATATTCCGGCTGGCTACAATCTAAAAAGTTATATCGAAAAACTGGTGGCCGAAGGTCTCCAAAAAAGATACGAAAAGGTGACCAAGGAAATCAAAGAACGGGCGGCCTACGAACTGGAAGTTATTGAAAGAATGAAATATGAAGAATATTTCCTGGTGGTGGGTGACTACGTTAACTGGGCCAAGGACCACGGTATTTTGGTGGGGCCGGGACGTGGTTCGGGTGCGGGCTCGATTGTAGCCTATGCCATGAATATCACCGAGCTTGATCCGCTCAAATATGACCTGCTTTTTGAAAGATTTTTAAATCCTGACCGGATTTCCATGCCTGACTTTGACATGGATTTTGCCGATGACCGCCGTCATGAAGTTATCCAATATGTGGTTGATAAGTACGGTAAAGATAAAGTAGCCCAAATTATCACTTTTGGAACCATGGCGTCCCGCAATGCCGTACGGGATGTCGGTCGAGTTTTGGGAATGAGTTATTCCGATGTTGATGCTGTGGCCAAAGTAATACCTTCCAATTTGCCACTTGAAAAATCAGTTAGAGAAGTGCCAGAACTGGCAGCATTTTATCGTCAAGGTGGGCAGTATAAAAAACTACTTGATTTGGCTCAACGTCTTGAAGGCGTAGCCAGGCATTCATCGACGCACGCTGCCGGAGTGGTGATTTCCCGTGATGACATTATTAATCTTTCGCCGCTTCAGAAAGCGGCCAAAGGTGACATTGCCGTAAACACGCAATATGAAATGCATGCCGTTGAAGACTTAGGTCTTCTAAAGATGGACTTTTTGGGACTTTCCAACCTAACAGTCCTTAAAAATGCATTACGTATTATTCGTAAGGTTTATGACAAAGAAATAGATCTTTCGACGCTACCACTCGATGACAAAAAAACTTACACGCTACTTTCAAAAGGCGAAACAACCGGTGTTTTTCAACTTGAATCATCCGGTATGAAGCGTTACATCAAAGAGCTAAAACCTAACAACTTTGAAGACATTATTGCCATGGTGGCACTCTACAGACCCGGACCAATGGAGAATATTCCGGAATTCATTGATCGCAAACACGGTCGCAAACCAATTTCTTATCCGCACAAAAGTATGGAAAATGCGCTCAAAAATACTTATGGGATTACGGTTTATCAAGAACAGGTCATGCAGATTTCCAAGGATTTAGCCGGCTTTACCGGTGGACAAGCTGACACTCTCCGAAAAGCAATCGGCAAGAAAATTTCAGCTCTCTTAAAACAAATGAGAGGGGAATTTGTT
>CAYZJN010000045.1:2416-5221 GCA_964479115.1 uncultured Candidatus Saccharibacteria bacterium
GGTGCCCTAAAAACAAATAACGTACCGGAAAAACTGGCTAATGAAATTTTCGATGGCTGGGAAGCTTTTGCTGCTTACGCTTTCAACAAATCTCACGCCGCTTGTTATGCTTTGATTGCTTATTGGACGGCATATCTCAAGGCTTATTATCCCGCGGCATTTATGGCGGCACTGATGACTTCTGATCATGGCAACATTGACCGCATTACTATCGAAGTTTCAGAAGCCCAGTCGATGAAGATTGAAGTCTTAGGACCGGACGTCAATGAATCCTTCAGTGAATTTTCGGTAGTTAAGGGCACCAATCAAATCAGATTCGGACTAGCGGCCATTAAAAACGTCGGCACCGGTATTATCGAGGCCATTTTGGAAGCCCGCGAAAAAGACGGCAAATTCACTACTTTAGAGGATTTTTTAACTCGCGTTAATGCCAATGAAATTAACAAAAAAGTCATAGAGTCGCTAATAAAATCAGGAGCCTTTGACAATATGGCCGAGAGAAGTCTCTTACTATTTAATTTGGATAAACTGTTAACCTTTGCCCAAAAAGTTCAAAAAGGAACAGCCGACGGACAAATGGGACTTTTCGGCGAATCAAATGCCAAAAGCATTGCCTTTAGTCTGCAATTAACAGAGCCGGAAGAGCTATTAACGTCGGAGGAAAAATTAGCATTCGAAAAGGAGCTCTTGGGGATTTATTTTTCCGAGCATCCCCTGGATGCCCATTTGGATAAAATCAAAACGCTCGACCTGCATGAAATAGGAGTTTTGGAAGGTTTTATGGCCGGCAAAGAAGTAAAGCTTGGAGGCGTAGTAACCTCTGTTCAAAAAATTCTAACTCGCAAAAACGAACCGATGGCCTTTGCCTATTTTGAAGATAAAACCGGCAGTATTGAGCTGATTATCTTCCCAGCCGTATTCCAAACTTTTACACATCTCGTGAAAGACGGCACCCTGCTCTACGTTAAAGGGAAGATTAATAACAAGGACGGTACGCTAAAGGTTTTGGTAGATAGTTTGGAGGACCTGCATAATGTTGAATCTGGCAAACCGTCCGAGCGGCCGTTACGGAATTTTGTAGAAGTAAACGGATTTGCAACCATAAGGATTCCACATGAAGCAACAGACACAGACCTCTCAGCGATAAAATTACTGCTTGCTCGAAATAAAGGTGAGACAGAGACCTTTGTACTTTTGCCGAATGGTGGCACTCCCAAAAGAGTTAAAATGCCTTTTGGAATCGACTTTTCCGAAGAACTTATTAGTGAAATCAACGCACTCCTAGATCGTCGCGGCGAATAAAAACGGTTGACTTTTAGAACGATTTGTGGTAACATAAGCGAATCGTGCCCCACGCTCAAACGTGGGGCCTGCACCCCACATTTGTTCATCATACACACACTCAAAGGAGAGAGACATGGAAGTTGGCATTAAGTTGGCCCTTTCAATCGCAGTCTTCTGCGTAGGAGGGATGATAATTGCCGGCGTGACGCAGCATTTCTACGTCAAGCACGGCAAGCCGCTCGGTATTAGAGCGGCGTTCGACCGATTTACCATCCAGTTCATGTCCTTGTTCTCAGTACCTCCAAAGAAAGGGAGGTGAGGCCCGCAGAGCATCAGTCCTACAAGTAAACGGAAAAGTAAAGGAGGGTAGGCATGATCTGGGTCCTCGCAGAAGGACCCTAACTTGGTCGGTCTTCCGGAGAAGGAAAATCCGTAGACTGATTGAGGAGGGGCAATGAGTACACCGATTTACCAAGTCCAAGGCACTGAGGAGCCCGAAACCGGTTTCACAATCTGCTGCAACGGAGAACCGATTAAGGGTCACGACGGTGAGCTGGCTCACTTGTTCCCGCATGGGGACAGGCCCAGCCGCAAGGCGGCTTACGCCGCTGCCAAGGAGTTTGTTGACCGTCTGAACAAGACGGCCAAGAACTCAGCCTCATCCGCTGCTCGGACCGCGCGTCGCGCGGCCCAATCGAATTAGGAGGCCAGAGATGGCAACTGAAACTCAGAATCCGGCCAGAGCAGAACTGTTCCTGGCCAAGGTTCTGCACCGGTCATTGGAGCGGAGAGTCTCTCCGTTTTCCGGACCCGGTGGTTCGATCGCCCGCATTATCGTCGACGACATCGTTGCAAACGGTGTCTCGAACGAGCAGGGTGACACGTATACTCTGGTCCTGGACGCGGCCAAGTGCCGCGGACTCGACAAGTACTACCGCGGCTACTACCGCGGCGTGTCAGCGTCCTGCACTGGACCGGTCGAGTGCTTGACACATCTCGAACTGCGCAATATGTTTGGCTCGGCCATCCCGGATGAGGTTCTCCACGATCTTCTCCGCTGGAATACCAAGTGTTCCTGTGGGGAGTGGTGTTCCGAGAACTCGGACGCGGAAATGCGTCCACGAGTCGAGGATTACACCCCTCTCGACAATTGCCTCTTGCCGGACGAGCACTTGCCCGTCCACCTGAGGTGAGTACGATGAACGAACATCATGATGAAAGGATCTTGCTGGCCGCAGTTGCGGTGAGCGTTGTCATCTGTCTTGCCGTGGGTCTCGCGATCCCGGAATCACACGATGCGACGGTTGCTGCTTTGGTGGTGTTACTCGTAACGCCACTTTTCTGGTCAGACAAGATAGCAATGTGGATGGACAGGAAGTCACAGAACGCTTCCAGCTTCGGCTGGTATGTGTTCTGGCAAGTCTCTTCATTGCCATTCACGACCGCTTACTTCCTGGGAACCGGCATGTTGCCGGAACGCAGTTCGTAGGCGGAACCCGACGCGGAGGTCGGTAGGAGAGA
>CAYZJN010000046.1:0-3079 GCA_964479115.1 uncultured Candidatus Saccharibacteria bacterium
AGGAAAAGACGCGGAAATTATTACAACCAATGCTGATTTTGCCCGAATTGAGGGCGAAATAGAAAAAGAAGACAAAAAAGTTACCGCCGAAATAATTTATCAAAAACAGCCCGATGGTGCGCAAAAAACATTTAAAATCAACGAGAAAACAAAAAGCGCAATTGATTTTGTGGGCGAATTCGCCGCAATTGTTTTTTCGCCGGAAGACCTAAATTTGATTGTCGGCCCACCGGAAGACAAAAGACGCTATATGTCTTTTACTATCGGGCAACGCGACCGGGAATATCTCTTTAGCCTCCTAAATTATAAAAAAGTGTTACGTCAGCGCAATGAACTTTTGAAAAAAGCCGACTTGGGGATCATTAAGGATGAAATTGATATTTGGGATAAAACTCTTTCTGAAAACGGCCAAAGAATAATCGATAAACGGAAAGAGTTGGCGGAATTTATTAATAAACGGTTGGAAAATTATTATCACGAACTTGCTGGTAAAGAAAAGGGGCTGACATTCGTTTATAAACCTTCTTTATGGGGCGAAGACTTATTAGAATCACTGAATAATGCTCGCGAACGCGACATTCGGGACCGTATTACGACCGTCGGGCCGCACCGCGACAATTGGGAAATTGAACTTCCGGAGGGCCCGGCACATAAATTCATCTCACGCGGTGAACTACGAACCATTACGCTTGCACTAAAGCTTTGCGAGCGGGATTGGTTTTTGGCACGCGGGACGGAAAAACCGGTTATACTTTTGGACGATGTTTTTTCTGAACTGGACGAAGAAAGACGCCGCTACTTAATTAGTGCATTTAAGGGTTCGCAGCTTATAATTACTACCACAGACCTAGATCATTTAGACAGTGTGCTTCGGTCCGAAACACAGTTAATAAACATTCAAAATGTACAAACAGGTAACCAGCCCCAGTTAGAACTGGAAACAAGCAGCGAGGGGCTTCAGGAGGCCGCAGGTGGGCAATCTTGACGACATCCTAGCTAAAAAAATGAAGCAACTTGGCATTTCTCGCCAAGTGGAAGCGGTTGGGGTAGTTGAAGCCGCTCAAAAAGAAATCGCCAAATTCATTCCGGAAGAGGATTTTGAGGTCATCTCTTATAAAGATAAGATACTGAAAATAAAAGCCTCTTCGTCGGTTGTTGCTACAGAAATATCTTTTTATAAAACAAAAATTTTAGAGAAAATTGGTGCCAAAAATATAAAAACTGTTTTATAAAGAATCTTGAGTTACATCGTCTTCCTCTGTAAGTGACGTAACAATAAATTTACCATCTTTTTCTTCGATAGTTGCGAAAAAAGTAGCCCCATTTGTATGGGTTTCCCCATATTTTGCATATGTTTCTGTTCGTGTTGCAGTAATTTTTAAGAAATAAATATTATTTTCTTTGTTTTCAAGAACAATATCGTTAATCTTGATGACCGAAGAATATCCGAGATTTTCTTTAAGTTGGGCTTGGGTTTTTTTCGTTTCAGCGGAATTCAACTGATTCACTAGATCTTCGGAAAAAAGATTCTTTAATTCGCTCTCTGAAAAAGACAAAGGGTCCTGGATAATATCGAGGGCTTTCAGGACGGCATTTTCGGATTTCTTTTGTTTCGTTGAGGGGAGATTGAGATAAATAAAAATAAATCCAATTAGTAAGAGAGTTGAGACTACGATAATAATAATTTTTCTTTTATTCATTTATGTTCCCGGTTTTATACATTGACCATTTTTCCAGGCCTCCAGCGTTTGCCACGGGCTTTCCTGTGCTGTCGGCGCATCCCTTTCTAGCTCTGCGGGGTAATATCCCTTTGTGGGGTGTCCCGATGAGCTTATACCAAAATGTAAATGCGGTGCGCTGGCACTTGCGTTGCCGGTATGACCACTGCGACCAACATATTCGCCGGCCTTTAATGTATAACCTGATTTCATCTTTGGATCAAGATATTCTAGATGAGCATAATAGTAAGTATAACCGTCGGCTCCTGCCAGGGTAAAACCAATACCGCCCTTATTACTATCAGTGAAGTGGGGATTTTTTACCACACCGTCCGTAACAGCCACCAAATCTTGACCGTCCGGAGACATTAAGTCTATTGCGCTATAGTTGTGATGCGTTTTTGGAATAGTGGGAACACCTATTTCGGCATAAGGAAAGGAATAAACCTTGCCCGAACAATCAAAAAATCCTCCGCCCGCGCCACCACCACCGCCACCTCCGCCCGCGCCACCGCTTTTACTGAACCCGGCTACCATAATTACAGCAATCACAACAATAACGAGAATAACAAGTCCGATAACAGCGACCCAAGGATTTGCCAAAAGGGCGGCACCTTCTTCCGCAGCAAGGGCTTCTTCGGGGAGGGCTAATCCCTCGGCGGCAACGGCTCCTTCAGGAAGGGCGGCTCCCTCAAGGGCAGTACCCGTGCTTCCGGCGCTTTCACCAGCAACGCCACCCGCTCCGCCGGGAGTTTCAACGGCATTGTTTGCCTGCGGAATACCTTCTCCCTCTGAGGCCTCGCCTTCTTCCGGTCCCTCGGGAGCGTCTTCAGCCTCTTCTGACCCCTCCCCCCCTTCTTCAGTGTCTGCCTCGTTTTCGTCTGCATCCTCGCCCCCATCTGTATCTTCCTCGTTTTCGTCTACTTCTTCCTCCTCCGGCTCTCTCTCGAAATCATCCCGGTTATCTGGGCGGTTGTCATCATCTTCGTCATCATCCGAATATGCAGGATAAAAATCAGGGTCAGTATCTGCACCAGATTGTTTTCCTTCGGGCTCAAAGGAAACTCTGTGGCTGCCCGCATAGGTGGCCATGCCCCAGCCCATAACGGGATCATATTCTCTTACTTGTTTTTGTTCTTGTCCGTCCATAAATTTTTTATTTTAAAGTTAATTAATTGTCATTTGCTATTATTTCTACAATTTTATAGGTATCATCTACCCGCCGCCACTTAAGAGTGATGTTTTGTTGAAATTTTTTTACATCAACCAATTCTCTTTGTGCAGACAACGTGACTATGTAATCTTTTTTTTCTTTTTTTATTTTTAGTTCAGTCTCCTCTGTTAGGTTTGATTTGGTGGGT
>CAYZJN010000046.1:3089-5121 GCA_964479115.1 uncultured Candidatus Saccharibacteria bacterium
CTTGGTAATCCAATAAAACCTCATTTGAAAGGTAATCTTTTAATGAGCCAATGTATGTTTCATCGGCTTCATTTTGATAATTACCCCAAATTTGGACAAATTCTTTAGATCGCTCCAATAGAGCGCTCTTATTTTGAGAATCAAAATATAGGGCAAAGCCCAGATAGGTCGCGATTCCTATACAAAATACCCCCAAAATTAAAAATACATATTTTTTCTTCATAAGCATGGTCCCAGAGGTACGCTTTGATCTTTGGCAAACCCGACATTTATCTGACTTTTCCCATCCCCTGGGCTGCCGTAAGGGTCGCTACCACCTAAATACTTATACACTTCGGGAGGAGCGCCATAATTGACGCCGTTTCTGTCGGTGACCCAAAGAGCTGGCCCGGATTCTTCGGCGCTAGTGACCATGCTTTTAGTTGAGACGCCGGGCTCTGTTATGGTAACAATTAATTTAGCATGAGCAATAGCCCGACGAGCATCGCTGGCACCAGGTTCATGTGATAGTACGGGTGCTTTTCTGTTTCTGGTGGGAGTCCAATCCCATCCTCCCCACTGTGAGTTAATATAAAATCTTTCTTGTTCTGTTGTGTGCGGAGAAAAAGCGCCATTCCCCGCTATCGCCGCACAGTCACCGGAATCTGCTCCACAATAATGCGAGGGTTTGACATTGCTAAGATGCTCTTCATGGCCGAGCTTACCACTTGTAGAGGGTAGCATGGTAACTCCAGCCACTAGGGTTTCGACTGCTTCTCCGCAAGCCGTAGAGGCGACCAAGCCGCCGCCAGCAGTTTTGTTTGAACTACTACCCGTTAATAGTGTGGCATATGCTTGAAGCCCGCCAACAAATAAAACAAACACCGCAGTCAGTAGCAGAAAGGCACAGCCCGCTAGATACATGTATTGTTTACTTTTTTTCATTACCGCCCCCTGCTTTTTGTTCCGGGTTGGTGGTAATTAGGAGGTCCTCTTGATATGAGCGTTCAATGCGAAGCGCAACGTGGTTTAAGCCGGCAAAGAAAAGTCCTTCTCCAACCTCGCTGTTTAAAAGGAAATTCTTTTCAGCTTGAGTTAAATGAAAAACTTTGGCCACAAGGTCAATGGTGGCTGGGTGCTGTTTTAAGAGCAGGTTTAACGAAGAGTTGTTAACAATGGCGCGTCCGTAAGGTGAACCCAAGAAGTCCTCAATGTCCTGTGAAATTGTCGTGAGCCCAAGATAATATTTGCGAGCTCGTTTGGCGATTGAAAAAAGGAACTGAGCAGAATCCTCGTACTTCATTAAAATCCAGGCTTCGTCAACTGCCAATATCCTCTTTTTAAGTTCGCTGCGGATGCGCCCCCAAATAAAGTTAAGTACCATATACATCGCGATTGGCCGCAACTCATCCTCAAGATCGCGGATTGAAAAAACCACAAATTGATTATTAAGGTTGATGTTGGTTGGCATATTAAAGAGACCGGAGTAAGTTCCTTGGGAATATTTTTTCAGCGAAGCGGCTACCCTTTCCGCACCCTTAATTGAACCAAGAACTCTTACAAGGTCATCAAAAGTCGGTGCTGGCAAGTTGTGAGTAGCGGGATCCTTGGTGATGCCTTTTGCAGAATAGGTTTGGGTGATAGCTTCATCCAAGAGATTGCCCTCTTCGGGAGTAATTTTGCCACCCATCATAACACGAATCAGGCCGTGTAAAATAATTATATTAGAACGCAGGTGATTCTCGGCTTCCTCGGCATTTTCTGAACTGGCCAAAGGTAGATCAAAAGGGTTGATGCGGTATTCAGAATTAACATTAATGTTAATATATGTGCCGCCCAGGGCATTGCATAGTTCCTCATATTCCTTTTCGGGATCAATCACAATCACCTCTGAACCGAACATCATATAACGTAGAAGTTCCAGTTTTACGGCATAGCTTTTTCCGGCGCCGGACTTGGCCAGCACAACAGAATTAGCATTTTCCAAGGTAAAGCGATCAAAAATAACTAATCCATTAGAGTGGAGGTTGGTGCCGTAAAGAATACCCTCGTT
>CAYZJN010000047.1:0-5121 GCA_964479115.1 uncultured Candidatus Saccharibacteria bacterium
ATCAGCCACTTTATCTAAAATTTGTTTTGGATTAACACCCCTTCTTTTAGAACCGGCCAAGAGACCACCTAAAATATTAGTGATAGTGCCTAAATCAGGTTGAGAACCGTTTAACTCACAATAAGCGATAATGCGGTTAAGGGCGCCTTCAAGTTCGCGGATATTGTGTGGAATTTGCTTGGCAATATAATCAAGTGCCTCTAACGGAATATTCATACCCTTGGTTTGTGATTTGCGCTGCAAAATTGCAATTCTTGTTTCCAGGTCCGGCGGCTGAACGTCAACAATAAGGCCCCATTCAAATCTCGAGCGCAATCTTTCTTCAATTGTGGGGATGGCTTTGGGCGGCCGATCAGAGGCAATAACGATTTGTTTTTGACTTTGATGTAGGGCGTTAAAGGTGTGAAAAAACTCTACCTGTGTTTGTTCTTTGCCGGCCAAAAATTGCATATCATCAACCAAGAGGACATCAACGGAACGATATTTATTTTTAAAATCGTTAACATTCTTATTCAAAGAATTAATAAAATCAGTCGTGAACTTTTCACTAGAAATATATTCGATCTTTTTTTTGGGATTATTTTTTAGAATTTCGTGGGCGATTGCCTGCATTAAATGGGTTTTTCCTAAACCTACCCCGCCGTAGATAAAAAGGGGATTATAAACATTACCTGGATTTTTGGCTACCGATTGAGCCGCCGCAAAGGCCAGTTTAGAAGAGTCTCCAGCCACGAAACTTTCAAAAGTATATAATGGGTTTAGCTGCCCATTAGTCTCCGGAGCGGTCGCTTCAACCATTTCAACTACCTCGATTTCGAAGGGTTTTTCCTCTTGTTTTAAAGCGCTGCCGACCTGATAAAGGATGTTTTTTAAGTTGGGCACGTTTTTACGCAAAGCTTCGGCTATTTGCTTGTGATATTTATTCTCAAGCCATTCTTTAGTAAAAATGTTTGGCACACTCACAACGGCTTCATCCCCGTTTAGGGAAATAAGATTGGTATTTTTAAACCAAGTAGTATAGTTAGCCCGAGATAGACCAACCTCCATTTCACCCAAAACAGTCTGCCAAACTTTTCCTAAATCCATTTTTACCCCATAAATTTTACGTTTTAAAAAACCCGTCCCCCAAGGATGAGTTTCGGAGCCCCCAAAATCCTACATTCTTTTAGTATTATACACAAAAAGAAAAGTTTTCCACAAGCCTTTTATAAAATTCCATTTGTCCACAGACGATGCTGTGTTTAAATAATTTTCACACTTTTGCAGCTTGATTTTTGTGCTCATAGAGGGTACAATGGCTTAGCATGAAAAGAACATACCAACCAAAAAAAGCTCGGGTCGGCAAGGTCCACGGTTTTCTTGTCAGGATGTCGCAAAAAAGCGGCCGCAAGGTTATTGCGTCACGCCGTGCCAAAGGCAGAAAGCGTTTAACTCCCGAAAAGAAGGTCTAATGCTTCCCAAGGAACAAAGGATTACCTCCGAAAAGGATTTTAAAAGGGTCTATCAAAAAGGATCCTTTTTTTCGGCCCCTTTGTTTAACGTGAATTTTTTATCCAATCGCCTAAGTTTTTCGCGGCTGGGAATCGTTATTAATAAAAAAACCGAACCCAAAGCTGTAAAGCGCAATAAATTAAAAAGACAATTCCGGGAAGTAGCCCGAAAAATTTATCAAGAATTACCGACTGGCTATGATTTTGTAATAAATATCAAAGCGAAGGCTGAAAAAACGGATTATAATCAGATTAAGGCCGGTCTAGAAACATTCAAGGAAAAAATTAAAAAATGAAAAAGTTTTTAATGGCCACAATTGAGTTGTATCAAAAAACACTTTCGCCGGATCACGGCTGGTTTTCAGGTGGGCGCTCGAGGGTTTGTCGTTTTCACCCAACCTGTTCGGAATATACTCAAAAGGCAATCGAACTTCACGGCAGTTTAAGAGGGCTTAGAATGGGTGTTGCGAGGATTTTGCGTTGTAACCCCTGGAATAAGGGTGGATTTGACCCTGTTCCCAGGGCGGGGAAATAAGGAGGCATATGAACATTTTTTATTTAATTTTAGAGCAGCCGTTAATCAATGTTTTATTTTTGCTGTACGTTTTTGTTCCGGGACATGATTTTGGTATCGCGGTGATTTTACTCACCGTTTTTATTAGGCTTTTACTTTGGCCGTTGATGCACAAACAACTTCACTCCCAACGAAAACTGACGGCTATTCAGGCAGATGTCAAAAAAATTAACGAAAAATATAAAGGACAACCTCAGGAACAACAAAAAGCTCTGATGGAGCTTTATCGCGAGAAAGAGGTAAATCCGGGCTCATCTTGTCTTTTGTCTCTTGTCCAGATGCCAATATTGTTCGCTTTATTCTATGTTTTTAGAGATTTTGGCACCGACGCATATATTAATATGGCCAGCGGGGGGGGGTTGATTGGAGACGTTTATAGTTTTGTCCGGGATTTACCGGCAGTTCAAAATTTTGTTTTGGCTAACCCGACTGTAAACACTACTTTTCTTGGATTGGTGAATTTAGCCAAGCCTTCAATCCCGCTTGCAATCACGGCTGGCATTTTGCAGTTTGTACAAACCAAAATGCTAACTCCAAAAAATAAAACCAAAGATATGGCCACGGCTCTAACTTCACAAATGACCCTAATTATGCCGGTTATGATTACGATTTTTGCTTTTAGCTTGCCGGCTGTGCTGCCGTTTTATTGGGCCCTAACAACTGTTTTTGCCATTATCCAACAACGAATCGTAATGAAGGGTGAGGTTGAAGAAATGGAAGAAACGGTTGAAGAAGGCAAGATCATAAAGAAAATCAAGAATAAAGAAACCCCACAATTAACTCAGGGCGAGAAAAAATCTCGAAGGAAGAAACATGCAAGCAAGCATCGCCGACATTAAAAAAATTCAAGAAATTATCACTGAGCTTTTAGGTAAGCTGGGAGTTTCGGCGCGGGCTAAGGTTTTTGCCGTCGAGGAATATATTAAAATTGAAATCGAAGGCAAAGATTCTCCGATTTTGATTGGTTTTCACGGCGAAACCTTGCGCTCTTTAAAACACATAATTTCGATAATCATTAAAAAACAAATTTCTGATGAAGCGGTCGTTTTGGTTGACGTGGCTAACTACCTGGAAAGACGGGAAGAACAGATAAAAATCTTGGCCAAAAAAGCCATCACCAAGTTCGAAAAAAGCAAAAAACCGGTTGAGATGCCGCCGCTGAACGCCTTTGAAAGACGTATCGTCCATAGTTATCTCTCGGAACAGGGCTATCAATCTGAATCAGTCGACGAGGGGCACGATCGCCACATCGTCGTTAAAAAATAAGATATAATAATCACGCGGGCCCGTAGCTCAGCGGTCAGAGCAGTCCCCTCATAAGGGATTGGTCGATGGTTCGATCCCATCCGGGCCCACCAAAAATTATGTGCCTTGCAACACCTCTTCAAATAAAATCAATCAAAAACAAAACCGCCACAGTTGAACATGACGGCAGGGATTTTGAAATCTCGCTTCAATTGGTGCCACAGGCTCAAGTGGGTGATTGGGTTTTGGCTCACGGAGAAATTGCTATTAACACCATTCCGGACAAAGAGGCCTTGAGTATTTTGGCTCTGATTCGCAAAGCAAATTGTCAAAATAGATGATGAAAAACATTAAAATAACACCCAAAGCGGCTCAATTATTAAGAGCGATGATTGTTTCTTGCGGCAACCTGGATTGTTTTGATTCGGTCCAGTTACTTCATGCCATTCGGTCCGTAGTTGATTATTCACCAATAGCACAAAAAGTCGATGGGACTTGGCGAATGCGTGTCTTTGAGCGGCTTTTTAATTTTGTCGTTGAACAAAAAGAAACTGTAATAACCTCAAATCTAGTAGCTTGGTATTTTGGCGGCCAATATCATATTGAAATTATGTATCGTCTCGGCGGCCATGCTGGTTTGGGTGAATATTTAGGAGCAGCTACTGGGCTAATTACGCATACGCTTTTGCCGCTTGATAAAGAATACAATTATAAAAATAAACAGATTGCGCTTCAATTTGCCAATTATGTCGATTTGGGCGGAGAAGGTGCGCCATTTTATCATCTTGGTGTTGTGGTGCGGGCCAAAATTGATTCTAAAATCATTGAAACAATCAAGGAAGAACAGGCCAAGAGCGAGCATTTTCTCAACGCAGTATCAAAAATAAATGAGCCGATAAAAATACCGGCGGAATATTTTGAGGCGCTAAACTGCACCGCAAAAAAATTCTCCTAAAATGACGAAGCCCCGCAACCAAAATGGCGCGGGGCGAATCGTCGAAAGAGCTAGTTGCGGGAAAGCTTCTGACCACAGTAGGTCAGGAACTCATCCATAATGCCAAGATTGCCCTCGGCACGTCCGGCAAAGCCGGAAAGCGAGAGTGCCAGCATGTTCGGATTCCCGTGCTTTGTCACCTCAAGGGTGGCCGCGCTGTCGCGAACCTCGACGTAAACCACCCAAGGGTGGTCTTCGTGACGGGCACTAGAGCTGCCCCGTTTCCCAGTGATGGCCTCAGCGGCCCAGCGAGCACGTACTGCTTGTCGGTTCTCCAGGGTGACGGGTGAATCAGAATGCATTTGCCCCTCCTCTTTCGACGATTGATGGTGTGGTGCGGTGCAGGCGTTTTCGCGTACACAGGAGTGAAATGATATCACAAAAAGATCTGGAGGTCAATAAAAAAACGGCTTTATTCAGCCGTATTAAAAACCTGATTGTTTTTAGTTGTGCGAGACCTTCAATTTTACACGGCCGGATTGTTGAGACTTAGGAATGCGAATAGTTAAGATACCATTTTTAAAAGTGGCGTGTGATTTTTCCGGCTCACCTTCAACTGGCAGGTCGATTACGCGGGAGAAGGATCCCCAAAAGCATTCCTTGGTGTGATAGTGATCTTCATTCGCTTCGCGTTCCTCTTTGCGCTCACCCTTAATAACAACCTGTTTAGCGGTAACAGTAATATCAATATCGTTTTCGCTGACGCCGGCAACCGGTGCTTTTATTACAAGATCATTAGCGGTTTGATAAACATCAACAGCCAGTTGGCCTTCGTCTTCTGTTTCCGAGAGCCAATCTTCGGCTACCTCTGAAAAAGG
>CAYZJN010000048.1:0-5117 GCA_964479115.1 uncultured Candidatus Saccharibacteria bacterium
CCACTATTTGCCCAGATGAAACATAAACCTCTGACATGTGTGCGTATAATGTTACTAGACCATTGGGATGCCTTAGCAATACCCAATTTCCCCAACCGCTATTATACCCTCTCGTATAAACGTATCCTGAAGCTGCTGCGAGGATACTGCTATTTGGCATACCCCAAGGGCTAGCTATATCTAAGCCATTATGAATCTTACAATTAGGATAAGTGCCGTAGTTACATGTCCAGACCCAACTGCTTCCATTCCAATATTGATAAGGCGCCGCAAATGATGTCCACCCGTAGTTTTGGGTTAAAACACCATTCGAACTTGGCCAGATAAAATAACCATTTCCTGCGCCACCTGAGTAGCTAGAACTGCCAGTACCACTACCACCCTGTGAATTCCAATAATCTGCCCATGCATTTAATCTGGCTATTTCTAATTCTTTCAGTCTCTTTTGATAAGCGCTCTCATCACCTTTTGTCTCAGTCAATAGTGAATCCTTTTCAGACTTTTGCAAAAAAATGTTGTTCTGTTGTGACTCAAGAGTCCTCCTGGACTCATTCAGATCAGTAATCTTTTTATTTAATTCGTTTTTCTGTTCCTCTAATACCTTTTTTTGTTTTTCAATCTCTCTCGCGTGATTATTGATACTAATTTGCATTTGTTCAAGATATTCAGACCTATCGACAAAATCTGAAAAATTAGTAGATTTAATTATTAATTCAAATTTTGAAATATTACCTTCCTCATAAAAAACTGCCACCGTCTCAGAAAGCTGTTCCTTGGCTTTATTAAGATTCTTCTCCGAGATATCAATCGCTTTTTCGGTAGTCTTAATATCTGTTTCTAGAGTAAATATTTTTGCATTCAAGCTATTTATCTGAAAATCAAGTGAACCAATCTGGTTATTTAGACCTTTTATAGTTCCCTCTAACGACTTACGCTCACCCCTGGTCTGGTTTAAAGAGTTTTGAGTATTGTTGATTTGATTATCTAAATTATAAAGGTCATTTAGCGAAGTAGCATAAATAGTATTTGGCAGCAAAAAAAGCGCCAGACACACCAAAAGTTTAGCGCCAAATTTCATAAACTTACTGTTTTGTTTTTGTTTTAACAAACTTTTTAGTATTTTCATACCGTACCTTTATTATGGATTTTTATACTCCATTTGTCAATAGTTTTAACGCAATTTTAGGTACTTACGTAGTGCTAAAAGCGAGCTTGTTATGCCGATAAAAATACCGATTCCAAGTTGCATTGCAAAAATAAGCGGAACGTTTTGCCTGAGATAGTTGGTGGTGTCCACACCGACATCGCCAAAATAGTTGTTAATTGCCGGTCCGGCGTAAAAAAGCAGCACTGAAAGTGCTAGCATTGAAATAATTGTTGCGATAATGCCATACATCAAACCTTCCAACACGAATGGACCGCGGATAAACCAGTTTGTAGCGCCAACAAGTTTCATTATCTCCACATCGTCCCTCTGGGAAAAAATAGCGATGCGAATGGTGTTGTAAATAATTATTAAAGCAACCATGCCGAAAACTGCTGTAGCAGCCAAACCAATATTCTTAATAAACTGAGTCGCCTTAAACAGTTTATCAATCACCAACTTGTTTTCCTTATAACTTACCTTTCGAACCAATTCCTTTGTCCCCTCTTGATCAAAAATCGCCGTCATCTGATCGAGCTTTGAAGGGTCATAAACCTTAACTTCCAACGAAGCCGGCAAAGGGTTTTCAATTCCCTCAAGAGAATCCAACAGTTCCTTTTTATTGGCATTCTGAATTTTGTAACGCTCCAAAGCTTCATCTTTAGAAACGTATTTTACCGATTTAACTTCGGGCAAGGCTGCTATCCTATTTTGTAAATCTAAAACTTGTTTTTCGGTCGCGGTGTCGTTTAAATAAGCGGAAATATCAATTTTATTCTGAATGGCCTCAATACCGCTTGTTAAAGCCACGTTAACAATAAAAAATATCGAAAGCGTCAGCAGCGTCAGCACCATAATAGTGGTGGAGGCAAAGGAAAGAACACCATTTCTGACGAAGTTGATAAAACCGGCTTTGATAACTCTCCAAATACTTATCATAAATCGTACTTCCCTTCCTTTTCATCTTTGGCGATTCTGCCTTTGGATATCGTTATCACGCGTTTTTTTAGGTTGTTGACGATATCTCTTTCGTGCGTCGAAAGCAGCACGGTTGTGCCGAAACTGTTAATTTTCAAAAGCAGGTCAATAATACCCCACGAGTTTTTAGGGTCAAGGTTTCCTGTCGGTTCGTCAGCTATTAAAATTTTAGGCTGATGAACAAGTGCCCTAGCAATGGCAACTCTTTGGCGTTCTCCGCCGGAAAGTTCATCCGGCATACATCCCGCATTTTTCGATAAGCCAACCAGTTGTAAAATTTTCGGCACCCTTTCCTTGATTGTGTTCGTTGGAACACCGGCCACTTCCAAAGCATAGGCGACGTTTTCGAAAACGCTCTTCTTTGGCAGTAATTTAAAATCCTGGAAAACAATTCCGATTTTTCTTCTTAAATAAGGTATGTTCTTTTTAGGAAAATTCTCATATTCGATACCGCCAACTGAAATCTTACCGCTGGTTGGCGTTTCTTCCATATTAATCAACTTTACGATGGTGGACTTACCGGCGCCGGATTGTCCGACCAAGCAGACAAATTCCCGCGGCCCGATTTCAAAACTCAAATCTTCAATAGCAACTTTTTTATTGCCGTATTTCTTTGTAACATTTTCAAAGCGAATCAAATTTCCCCCGATTTCTTTTTAGCAAACCAAGTATAGCCTAAACACACTTGACTGACAACCGCTAAAACTCCGGATTTTTTAAGTATGCCTCAATAAATTGGTTCAAATCGCCTTCCAGCACCTTTTGGACATTTGAGGTTTCAAAATTAGTGCGGTGGTCCTTTACCATTTGATAAGGGTGCAGCACATAGGAGCGGATTTGCGAGCCCCATTCGGCCGAGAGGTTCTCGCCCCTAATAATCTTGATAGCCTTGTTGCGTTCAGCTTCCCGAAGTACCGCCAGGCGTGATTTAAGCACCTTTAGAGCAGTTTCCTTGTTCTGCAGCTGTGAGCGTTCGTTTTGGCAGGTTACAACGGTTTGAGTGGGCATATGTGTGATTCTCACGGCAGAATCAGTAGTATTAACGGATTGTCCACCGTGCCCTGATGCACGGTAAGTTTCAATTTTTAAGTCCTTTTCGTGTAATTCTAAATCTGTCTTTTCAATTTCAGGGATAACCTCCACCAGTGAGAATGACGTGTGTCTGGCTTTATCGGCATCATAGGGCGAAATTCTGACTAAACGATGTACACCGGCTTCACTTTTGAGATATCCGTAAGCGTTGAGCCCCTTAATCTCCACCGAAACGCTTTTTAAACCGGCTTCAGTTCCCGGTGATAGGCTGACGATTTTAGTTTTAAAATCATGTTTTTCAGCAAACTTTAGGTACATCGCAAGCAGCATTTCGCTCCAGTCTTGAGCATCTACACCGCCGGCGCCGGAATAAATAGAAAGAATAGCATCATTACCGTCATATTCGCCGGCGAAATATGTTTCCGTTTCGTGCTTTGCCAATTCCGTTTCGATTTCAGTCAATTTATCATCAATTTCTGAAGCAAAATCGGTACCACCTTCCGATAAAAGTTCGTTTAACTTAGCAAGTTCGTTTTCCATTTTGCGCCAAGGCAAAACAGTCTTCTTAAGATTTTCGATTTTTTGTGTAATTTCAGCAGCCAGATTCTTATCATCCCAAAAATTAGGTTCACTGGCTTGGGTTTCCAGAACCTCAAGTTCGCTTTCTTTTTCATCGACATGAACTTTTTTTATCGCATCAGTAACCCGGGTTTGTAAATCCAAAATTTTATCTTTAATTTCGTTCATGAATCTATTCTATACAAAAACTCCCCTTTCGGGGAGTTAATTGTTATTTTGCGTTTTTTCGGAAGGAAAGTTTAAGCTTCTTTTTGGAGTTTAACCAGTAAAGCAAGGCGCCGGTCAAGGCAAAGGAAGTAACGCCGGCAGCCGTTTCGGCCGGGCCAGAAACGGGAAGCTGGGTTGGCATAGTGGTGGTATCGCCCCCGGGAGGTATTGTTGGAGTCGTTGGTATAGTTGTTTTTTTAGGGATTATCGTTGTTGGTGTTTTCTTGCGGTTACCAAAAATAAAGGTAAAAGGAGTGTTACTGGTATTAACCACTTTTGTAATGCTTAAGCCGGTGGTATTTTCCCAGCCTGTTTGGAGAATTTCTGTCACGGTATATGTCCCGGGTGTGAGGCCGTTCAGAGCAAGGTTTCCGTTTCGGTCCGAAGAGACAACTTGATTAATATTTGGACCGGTGATTTTAAAATTCCAGTGCTCCAAGAAACTTTCACCGAAATCCTTCTTTTTATTGGCGTTTTTATCTTCAAATTTCTGAATTTTGATGCTGACGGTTGGCTTTACTATCGGAGTAGTTGGAGTTGGAGGTGGGGTTGGTCTCCTGATTCCTACCCCGGGGACAATGTTACCGCAAGATTTAATAATGGCCCAAGCTACCGTGTTGTCGGGATTCAAATAAACAAAGGCCGGTATTGAGGTTGAAAGGAAGCTGTCAGAGGGTGGCCTAAGATATAGCGGATACGGTACTCCGTCAACCTGCACGGAATGCGTAGTTCTGTGGCGGCCCATCGACATAACACCAGTAGCATAAATTGAGGTGCCAATATAAATTTTGCCGTCCTTGGTTACCTTACCGTCTTTTATGTTAGCGCTGCTAAGATCGGCAATGGTAATACCAAATTTGGAAAAAAGCGATTGCAGTTCGGCCGCGGATTGATAGGCTTTACCGGTGCCGTATGTAAGATCGGCCCATAGCTCGTCAACAGTTAAGGAGCCGCAATATATTACTGAATTGTCGTCACAATCTCTGGAAGCACCAAAAGTAGTAACCGGTAAAATAAGTAACAAAAAAAGCGCTGTCAAGATAACGCCTAAAATTTTATTCTTAAGATGTCTCATTAATTCCCCCATTTGATTTTTTGTTTTTGTCTGACACTAATATTATGCCAAAATCAAAAAACTATGTCAATACGCTAAAAGAAAAAAGCCCCTATTTGAGGG
>CAYZJN010000049.1:0-3228 GCA_964479115.1 uncultured Candidatus Saccharibacteria bacterium
AGGATTTCTATTATTCTGATAACGGAATGATTCCCCTTTTGATGATTTTGGCAGAGCTTTCTGAAAACGGTAAAAAACTTTCGGATTTGTTTGTGGAAATACGTCAAAAATACCCCAATTCAGGCGAATTAAATTACAAAGTAAGTGATGTAGGCGCCAAAATCGACCAAATTAGGGGTGAATATCACGATGGAGAAATGAACGAAATTGACGGGCTTTCCGTTGAATATCCAAACTGGCGCTTTAATCTGCGCGCTTCAAACACGGAACCTCTGCTGCGCCTGAACGTCGAAGCCAAAGATGCCAAAACACTCAAGGAAGAAACCGATAAATTGGTCGCCCTAATTCAAGAATAGGCCACTACACTAATATATATTAGTGTAGTGCTTTTGAGGTAGTTTGTGGGTGGGAAGTGGGTGGGGGGGGTTGAAATTGAATTACCGAGGGGTTAGGAGTAAAATAGTTAAGCTATGAATAAGATCAGAAAAGCAGTTATCCCAGCGGCAGGATTTGGAACACGGTTTTTGCCTGCTACCAAATCAATGCCGAAAGAAATGTTGCCGATTATCGACAAGCCGGCCATTCATTATGCCGTGGAAGAAGCCGTTAATGCCGGTATCAAGGAAATTATTTTTATTACTGGTCGCGGCAAGAGGGCCATCGAGGATTATTTTGACCATTCTTATGAACTTGAAGATCTGCTTCGTCAAAAAGGAAAAACGGAATTACTTTCCGAAATTGAGGCAATTTCTGACATGGCCGATATTGTTTATATCCGTCAAAAAGAAGCTCTGGGCTTGGGACACGCAATTTTGCGCGCTAAAGATCTGGTGGGCGATGAGCCTTTTGCCGTAATTTTACCCGATGTACTGATGACCGATAACGGACAGTTTATGAAAGATGCCGTGGCCGAATATCAAAAAAGTGGCAAATCAGTTATTGGGGTTCAAGAAGTTGATTGGGCAAAGGTTTCATCTTATGGCATCGTCGAAAAAAAAGGTGAAGGCAAAGCTTTTGAAATTACAGGCGTTGTCGAAAAGCCTTCTCGGGAAGAGGCCCCCTCCAACATGCATATTTTTGGGCGCTATATTCTTTCACCCTCAATCTTTAAATATCTGGAAGAAACAAAACCGGGCAAAGGCGGGGAAATTCAACTAACCGATGCAATTGAAGCACAAATAGAAAAAGAAGGTGCCCGTGGCCTGGAGCTTGAAGACGAATATTTTGATACGGGTGATAAGCTTGGGTTTATTAAGGCCACGGTTACAATGGCGCTCAGGCACGAGAAGTTAAATGGGGATTTAAAAGACTTTTTAAAGAATGTGGTAGAAAAGAACAATTGACTTTTGAGCACAAAGGTGCTAAAATATAAGCACTAAAACAAAAACAAATCGTTAATGTTCAAAAGTTTTTACAAAAAAATACCAATAATATTTGCGGCAACCCTCCTTATTTTATTAGGGGGTTTTTTTATTGCTCAAAACAAAAATCAACCCCAAAAGATCGAGACGGGCAATGAAAATACGCAAAATCAAGCACAAAATACTGGAATAGACTTTAAAAAAGAGATTTTATCCGACAGTAAAATTGAACAAATAAATAGTTCAAAATTGCCGGAAAATATCAAAAATCAGCTGCTCGATAAAAGCGTCGTTGCATCAGTCGAAGAAGTAAAAGTTCAGGGTAGTCTGCGAGTTTTTAGAGCCGATAACTCAAATCAAGTCCTTTATCAATTCGAAGAAAACGGCAAAGTCAAAGAAGTTTACTTTTTAGAGGAGCCACAAAATTTAAAATCACAAGAATCGGTGACGATTCAGGGCTTGGCCGTGAATGAATCGATTGTAGTTGAAAATTCCGAAGCACCGAACTTTTCAGCGGCGACAGAATACAAAGCTAGCACAATTGGGACGCATGATGTTTTAATCATCTTGCATAATTTTTCTAACCTGACCTTTTTAAATAATTCCAGTACGGTTGATGATGGTATTTCTAAGGCTGTCGTCGACGCTAATGTGACGACGGATGCAGATTCGGTTCTTAATTTTTATACCGAAAATTCCTATGGTAACTTTACAACGAACACCACCGTTACCGGTCTTTTGACCAGCAGCTATGATTACTCCTTGGGCTGCTCGCTTGCTCAACTCAATTCAATTAGTGGTGCCGCTGAACAGGCGGCCATTGGTGCCGGATTCACCCCCGCAAGCTACAATCATGTCGTTTACCTGTTCCCTTATATGCCGACTTGTCAGATCGACGGTTCGATTTGGGCTGGTTTGGGCTCTTGGCCGGGCAGCCAGGTTTTTTTGAACGGTTATTATGGTTCAAAAACTATTGCCCACGAATTGGGGCATAACCTGGGTGCTGGTCATTCTAACTCTTTGGACTGTGGCACCAAAACGATTGATAATTATGTAAATTGCTCAGAACCACTATCCTATGGTGACTATTACGACACCATGGGTTCTGGTTATTATCACTTTAATGCCTCGATGAAAGAATCACTAGGCTGGCTTTCGGGTAAAATTCAAGCCGTGAGTGCAAGCGGAACGTACACTATTTATCCTTATGAAAATACCGACGCCAACACTAAGGTACTTAAAATTTCCAAACCAGATACGGATGAATTCTATTATCTGGAATATCGACAGTCTACAGGGTTTGACGCTTCGTTAGGAATCGGAATAACACGAGGTGCACTTTTGCATGTCGGAGACGGTTTGGGCAACGATACGGTGCTTTTGGATGCGGTGCCAGGGGAAATTAATGATTGGGACACAGTAGCTATCTATGATGGCTTAAATTTGACCGAACTCCCTTCAGTGGTTGGAATAACTCAAAATTCACATTCAGCGGCATCTTTGGTTTTGAGTATTACTTTAGCAACGCCTTCTTCTGGTTACGTTCTTGATGGCTTTGGTGGCATTCACGCTTTTGGCGGTGCTACACCAATTTCTTTTAATCCTAACTCATACTGGCTTAGGTGGGATATCGCTCACGATATTGTTCTTAGATCAGACGGCCAATCAGGTTACGTTCTTGATGGTTTTGGTGGCATTCATCCTTTCGGCGGTGCCCCAGCCATCCAAAACTCCTCCCCCTATTGGGGCTGGGACATTGCAAGAAGAATTGTTCTTGCAACTGACACCTCCGGCTATATTCTTGATGGTTGGGGTGGCATTCACGCTTTTGGCGGTGCTACACCAATTTCTTTTAATCCTAACTCAT
>CAYZJN010000049.1:3328-4938 GCA_964479115.1 uncultured Candidatus Saccharibacteria bacterium
ACTGGCTTAGGTGGGATATTGCCCATGATATAGTTTTAAGAAGTGATGGCCAATCGGGTTATGTCCTTGATGGCTTTGGAGGCATTCATGCTTTTGGCGGAGCACCTGCTATTCAAAATCCATCACCCTATTGGGGCTGGGACATTGCAAGAATGATTAAAATTTCAGAGTAATAAATAGTTTTGAACTAAAAGCTAAAGTATTGTAGAATACCAAAGTATGAAAAATAGAGTATTTACGGTAATTCTTGCTGGTGGAAGTGGGACGAGGCTTTGGCCTTTGTCACGAGAACTGACTCCCAAACAATTAATAAGCTTAGGCGATGGCAATGGGTCTTTACTGCAACAAACAATTAATCGCTCATATTTAATTAGCAAGAACAAACCAATTATTGTGACCGGTCAAAAAATTTATGACCAAATTGACAGAACAAAAGTAGAAGGGGATGTTGAATACGTTATTGAACCTAGCGCAAAAAATACCGCGCCGGCTATTGCCCTTGCAGTTAAAAAAGCCTTAGAACTTGATAGAAATGCAATTATCGTTGTTCTTTCGGCCGATCATCATATTGATGACTGTAAATTTATACCTTTTGTTGAAGAAGCAATTAGAGTCGCGGATGAATTTAAAAAGGTTGTTTTGATGGGAATTCGTCCCATTCGGCCAGAAACCGGCTATGGATACATCAAAATCGGCAAAAAACTCGATAAAAGCAGCCACAAAATAGAAAAATTTGTTGAAAAGCCAGATAAGAGCTTGGCAGAAAAATATATCAAGGATAAAGCTTACCTCTGGAATGCCGGTATTTTTGTTTCGAGAGCAGACGTATTTAAAGAAGAATTTGAAAAAAACATGCCGCAACTTTCCAGTATCTTTTCAAATGACGAGATTGAACAGGTCTATTCAAAAACTGACCCCATATCGATTGATTACGGTTTAATAGAAAAAACAAAAAATGTTGCCGTTGTCCCAACTGATGCTACTTGGAATGACCTGGGGAGCTGGGGTTCCATATATGACATTTCTAAATTGGATATTAACGACAATTATTTGGAGGGGAACGTAGTTGCCGAAGATACCACTGGTTCGTTAATTTTATCCCGTGGAGATAGGCGAGTCGCCACCATTGGCCTTAAGGATGTTGTAATCGTCGACACCGAAGACGTTACCTTGGTATGTGATAGAGACAAAAGCCAAGAAGTAAAAAAGGTAGTTGACCAAATTAAACAGGAACCAAATAACAAGGATTATATTGAACACAAAACCATGCATCGTCCTTGGGGGAGATACACCATCTTGGATGAAGGGGATGGATTTAAGGTTAAATTCATTCATGTTAATCCCAGGTCTAAACTTTCCCTGCAATCACATGAGCACCGGGACGAACACTGGGTAGTGGTTAAAGGAAAAGCAAAAATCACCCATGATGATAAGGAAGAGATTTATGGCCCGAATGATGGTTTGATTATCCCGATAGGCACGAAACATAGGCTTGAGAATATCGGCGAAACCGAGTTAACGGTAGTTGAAGTTGCAATCGGCGATTATATTGAGGAAGACGATATCAAGCGTTATGATGACATTTATCTTCGGAAATAATTTAAAATAAC
>CAYZJN010000050.1:0-4867 GCA_964479115.1 uncultured Candidatus Saccharibacteria bacterium
TAACTGAAGCCAAAAAAAGGCAGTATCACGAAAAGGAAATCTCAAAAAGAGAACAACGCGAAATTGCAATCCGCAAAAGAGCGCGAAAAGAGGCCAAAGCCAAGTCGATGTTAATGAAAGGACTTTAGAGTGAATCTTAAGTCACAAATAGAAGAAAGATTTAAGAAAGCTTTAACCGAAAGAGACGAAGCAGATCTTTCGCTTTTTAGAATGCTTAAAAGTTCTATCAAAAACCGCGAAATCGAACTTGGTCATGAACTTACCGATGAAGAAATGACGGTTCTTTTGGAAAAAGAAGCCAAGCAGCGTCGCGATTCTTTCGAACAATTTAAGGCAGGAGGCCGCACCGAACTTGCGGCAAAGGAAGAAACCGAGCTTTCGACAATCGAATCTTTTTTACCTGAAAAAATGGGCGAAGAAGACGTTCGAAAAATTGTGAAAGAAATTGTAGCTTCAAATAAGGATGCTGATTTCGGAAAATTAATGGGAATGGTCATGGGACAACTTAAGGGTAAAGCCGATGGCGGTTTGGTTCAAAAAATCGTTAAGGAAGTCACAGGAGCTTAGTTTGGCTCTAACTATAATAAAGCCATCTAAATATGTTGAGGAAAAGCTTCTTCGGAAAGCAGCCGAGGAAGTTTTTTCTTATTTAGGCGAAGAATTTAACGTAAGCGTAAAATTTGCTTGCGAGAATTGTATTCGGGAATTAAACAAAAAGTACCGCGGCAAAGACACTTTAACGAATGTTCTGTCATTCAATAACGAAGAAGGTAAAAAAGACGGTGATATTGTGGTTTGCGAAGCTGTAGTAGAAAAAGAAGCAGCAGAACTTAAATTTTCACCTTCGGAGCTTGATTTACTGTATTTAGTGCATGGAATGCTACATCTGGCCGGTTACGACCACACAAAGGTTAGAAATCGTGATAAAATGGAAGCAGCAGAAAAGGAGATAATGGCAAGAATTGGCATAGAGATATTAAGGTAGTCCCTCGAAATACTCGGGCCAAAATGATAATTATTTTAAATAAGCAGAGGAATCATTTTGAAAGATAAAGCGACCGAAATTATCGAAAATAAAATTGAACGTAAAGCGCCGGAAACGATCGTGATTTTAGGTGCGCCCGGTTCCGGTAAGGATACTCAGGCCGAATATTTGGTTGAGGCTCTGGGCTACCAGGTTATTTCTACCGGAGAGCTAATGCGATTACTGGCAGGTCATGACGAAGAAATTAGAAAAATGATGGAAAATGGAGAGCTGATACCCGACGCAACTGTTGAGGATGAGCTACTTTCTACGTTTGTGCTCTTACCGGAGGGCCAACCGGTTATTTTGGACGGCTACCCTCGCAACTTAGAACAGGCCAAAAAATTACATAGAATGCTGGTTGAAAATAACCGAATTTTGGACAGGGTCATCTATATCAATGTCTCTGACGAGGAAGTTGTCAAAAGAATCGGGAAGCGTCGTGTTTGCGAACGCTGCAATCTGGTTCAGATTGGCGGTGATACCTGCAATAAATGCGGTGCCAAAACGCAAATTCGCCGTGACGATAAACCTGATTCAATCAAAAAACGTCTTGAGGTTTTTCATAATGTCACAGAACCGGTTATTAGCTATTATAAAGAACAGGGAATTTATGCCGAAGTAGACGGAAATCCCAGCCCTGATTCAGTACGGGAAGCCATTAGGAGGATCTTATAATTACCATCAAAACTAAAGTCGAACAGGAAGCGATGCGCCAGGGAGGGAAAATCCTGGCTATAATTTTAAATGAATTAAAAAAGAATGCCCTTCCCGGAGTGGCTAAAAAGGAATTGGATTTACAGGCACGACGCTTATGTCTTAAATATCATGTTCGGCCATCATTTTTAGCCTATAACGGTTATCCGGCTGCGGTTTGTATTTCGGTTAACGAAGAAGTCGTGCACGGAATACCTGACGAAACTAAGCTTGCAAAAGGTGATTTAGTATCGCTGGATATGGGCGTAAAATTGGCCGGCTTTCACACCGATTCAGCCGTGACCTTCGTTTGTGGTGGCAAGAGGAATAAGGACACGGAAAAATTAATTGCCACTGCTGAACAATGTTTTTACTCAGCTACAAAGTTGATCAAAGATGGTGTTCATTTGGGAGATATTTCGGCGGAAATACAGCGGGTTGCAGAGGCTCAGAACTATGGTGTAATTCGCATGTTGGTTGGGCATGGTATCGGGCATGATGTTCACGAAGAACCGCATGTACCGAATTTCGGCAAAGCGGGAACCGGTCCGATATTAAAATCAGGCATGACGATAGCAATTGAACCGATGCTGACCATGAGCGGTTGTATTGATGTGAATCTCGGGCATGACAATTGGACTTATTCAACTTCTGACGGTTCGCTGGCCACTCATTTTGAGCATACAATTCTGGTAACCGAGAGCGGCTGTGAAATTCTGACTAAACTTTAAATTGACTTAAAGACATTATTATTCTATAAATTGAGTTATCCGCTTTCGCGAGCGGCTCTGCAATTTTGAAACCGGCCGGGAAAACCCGGCTTAACACAACTTGAAGAGGAGGGGTTGCGATGAGAGTTGATTGGTACGGAGTGGTAACGGTGTTGTCCATGACCGCAGTGACCGTAGTGGTAATCTACGGCTTGTACCGCATCTTCTGCCTGATGTGGCAGCGCAACAAGAAGCAAGCGCTGCGAGCCCACCTTATCAGTGTGCTCATCGACCACAACTTCCGTGAGGAGATGCAATTCAGAGTCACAACGGCTCTGGAGCGTCACGGCGTCGAACTGACCTTCGAACAGGTCGAAAGCGATGCTCTGACGGCCATCGCGGAGGATATCTACCCGGAGGTCCTCGTCAGGACCGGTCTTTCGGCTGAGAGGCTGACTAGGGGTACCGTCTGCCTGGCGCTCAGGAATGAGTGGGAACGCATCAAGATCACCAGCAGCCTCGACTACTACGGCGACCTCCAGCTTGAGAGTGGGCTTGACTGATGGTGGACCTCGGATGGTTGTGTTACATGGCGGGCGAGAGGAACGAAAGAACCTCGAGCCCGCCTAATTCATTTTGTATAAAATAAGTATTCAAAATACCGATTAATAAAAACCCTTTATTTTAGTGTACAAAATAGTTATAATTTCTAGTAAATAGCCTGCGTGATTGAATAAGGGGGCAGCAGTGCCTAATTTGATCGCAATTACTATTTGTTGGTTATAAATATGACTCAAAAAGAAGAAATCTACGTCGGAATTGATATCGGTTCGTCAAAAATCGTAACCGTAGTCGGGAAGAGAGAGGGTGAAGAATACCTTTCGATCATTGGTGTTGGCGTTTCACGCTCCACTGGTCTTAAAAAAGGAGTCGTTGCCGATATCGAGGATACTGTTTCCGGTATCACAGAATCAATTGAAATCGCCGGCCGTATGGCCGCTTGTGAGATCGATTTAGCCTCAGCCAACGTCAATGGCGCAAGCATTACCTCGCAAAATTCTACCGGTATTGTCGGAGTCGGAAGAGCAGATCAAAAAATCGGTCACGAAGATATCGAAAGGGCCGAAGCAGCCGCTCAGGCAGTTCAAATCAATCCAAACAAAGAAATTTTGCACGTTTTCCCACGCGTTTATAAGGTTGACGATCAGGAAGGCATTAAAGACCCGCTGGGAATGACCGGAATCCGTCTTGAAGTTGAAACACATATTGTGGCCGTTAGTGCACAAGCTTCAGCCAATTTGCACCGCGCCCTGAATCAGGCTGGAGTAAAAATCCTAGATGAAATCGCAACACCCCTAGCTTCCGCTAAAGCAGTGGCAAAAAAACGTCAAACCGACTTGGGCTGCGTAGTGGTTGATATTGGTGCTTCAACAACCGGCATCGCTGTTTATGAAGACGGGGAAATTTTTCATACGGCCGTTTTGCCGATTGGCGGGCTTTACGTCACAAATGACGTGGCTATCGGGCTTAGAACCTCAATCGATATTGCCGAAAAAGTAAAGATAAAATACGGTCATTCTTTTCACAAATCTGTACCGGAGTCTAAAAAGATTGACCTATCGGCTATCGATATTAAAGAAGAAGGCGAAGTTTCGGGCCGACATATCGCGGAAATTATCGAAGACAGGCTAGAAGAAATATTTACTATGGTTTTGGATGAACTAAAGAAAATCGGGCGTGATAAATTGCTACCAGCCGGTGTAATTCTAACCGGTGGAACAGCCAAATTGCCCGGCATTGAAGAAAAGGCCAAAGAAGTCCTGAAATTACCGGTTGAAGTCGGCAAGCCGCATAACCTTTTTGGGATGACAGAGAAGGTATACGATCCGGCTATGAGCACAGCAGTTGGACTTCTTCTTTATAATTTTCAAGAGGCAGCACCTAAGTCGGGCAATCCCGGAGCACCGGGTAGTGATTGGTTCGATAAACTGGTAGGCATTATTAAAAAGATATTCAAAGTCTTCTTACCGTAAAATGGACAAAAAGCGTCAAAGAAACATACAGGAAGCGGTGGGTTTCTTTGGTATTTTCTATATTTTGCCTATCGCACTGCTTTATTTTGGCATTATCCCTTTTCGTGCTACTTTTGCCGTTTTGACGCTCACCGGTATTATTTTGATTGCCTATGCCGTTTCCAAACCGGTCAGTAATCGTGATTTGGGTTTTCGCAAAGACAATCTTAAATCGGCGCTGCTTTGGAGTGGCCTTATAAACGTTATTGGTTTACTAGCGATGGCTTTTTTGTGGGGACAAGGTATTTTAAAACCCTCGGAGCTTCACAATAGTAACGCCTGGTTTTATGTTTATTACGTCCTACTTTCGGCCCCACTACAAGAATTTATTTTTAGAAGTCTGGTATTATACGAATTAAACTCAT
>CAYZJN010000051.1:0-334 GCA_964479115.1 uncultured Candidatus Saccharibacteria bacterium
GTGAAATTCTTGGGATTGTTCTGATCGTTTTTTCTTTGATTTTGCTTTTGGGCAGCTTTGGTTGGGGTGGCCGTTTCGGCAGCGGCTTGGCCGAAACACTTTCGCTTTATCTGGGTTTGAATATTTTTCTTACCCCTTTTATTTTGGCTGCTTTCGGCATCGGACTTTTCTTCCCGGAAAAATTGCGCCTGAATTTTTAATCTTTTTTACAGAAAAAGTAAATTTTATTTCAATTATAATAAATTATAATAGTATTGTATGATTATTATGATAAATTTTGTATCAGGAAATTGATTTCATAAGTTATCCCCGGAAACCAAACACACCCAACACA
>CAYZJN010000051.1:344-4851 GCA_964479115.1 uncultured Candidatus Saccharibacteria bacterium
GTTACATTTTCGGGATTATTCCAGGTTTTTGTTAGCCCCGAAAATGCCCTGGAAGTTGCCCAATCCGGTAAAGGCGGTGGTGTTTTAGGTTTGGCGTTGCAGCAGTTTTTACTGTCTTTTTTTAATGCTCCGCTTTCCTTCCTCGTGCTTTTTGCTGCCGCGGTTGTCTTCTTTTTGATGATTACCAACACCTCAATGAGGGAACTCTGGAATTTAATCCGTGGCAAAAGCGGTGAAGAAGCTGAGGCTAAGCCCAAGCAAAACGTTCACGTTAATGAGCCGGTCGGCATGCCCAAAACCTCGCTGGCCGAACTAAAAAGAGCTCAAAAACCCGAAGCTTCAGCCTCGGTAATGCGCATGGGTGATTCTTCCGGTTGGCAATTCCCTTCGATTGACCTTTTGGACAACTCCTCTTCACGCCCTGACGCCGGGAACATTCAGAATAACGCTGGGACAATTCAGAAAACTTTGGCAGATTTTGGCATAAATTCCACCATGGGCGATGTTAACGTCGGCCCGACTGTAACCCAATACACCCTAAAGCCGGAAGATGGGGTTAAACTTAATAAAATCACTGGTCTTGACCGCGACCTTTCGCTGGCCTTGGCTGCTCACCCGATCAGAATTGAAGCTCCAATTCCCGGCAAATCACTGGTTGGCGTGGAAATTCCCAATAAATCAACCGCCATTGTGCGCTTGCGCTCGATTTTGGAAACGGAAACTTGGAAAAACCGCCGCTCCAATCTTTCGGTGGTGCTTGGCTTAGATGTGGCTGGACACCCTCAAATTGCTGACATTACCAAAATGCCGCATCTTTTGATCGCCGGTGCCACCGGTTCTGGTAAATCAGTTGCTATTAACACCCTGCTGCTTTCCCTTTTGTATCAAAACACACCGAACGAATTAAAACTGATTTTGGTTGACCCAAAAAGAGTTGAACTTTCCCCATACAATGACATCCCGCACCTTCTGACACCGGTAATTGTTGAGGCCGATAAAACCGTTTCTGCTCTCAGGTGGGCGATTGCCGAAATGGAGCATCGCTACCGCATTTTGCAACAAGCCGGCAAAAGAAATATCGAGGAATACAATAATGCCAAGGGCAACGAAGGTATCCCCTACATCGTAATTGTGGTTGATGAGCTCGCACAATTAATGTCCGTTTCTGCCAACGAAGTCGAAGGATTTATTGTCCAACTCGCCCAGCTTGCTCGAGCCGTCGGCATTCATCTTGTTATTGCCACCCAGCGTCCTTCTGTGGATGTTATCACCGGTTTGATTAAAGCTAATATTACGACCCGTGTTGCCTTTTCGGTTGCTTCACAAGTTGACTCCCGCACCATTTTGGACCAGGCCGGAGCCGAAAAACTGTTAGGTATGGGCGATATGCTCTTTATTTCCGCTGAAACTCCCAAGCCCAAACGTATTCAAGGCTCGCTGGTCAGCGAAAAAGAAGTCCGTACCGTAACCGAGTTTTTAAAGGCTCAGGGTCAGCCAGAGTATAACGAAGAAATCCTAAAGCAACCGGTTAAAGGCTTGGGCGGTGATTTGGGCGCTCCCGACGACGAGATGTTCTTAGATGCCGCCGATTGTGTGATTCGCGCCGGCAAGGCCTCGGCCTCACTTTTGCAACGACGCTTACGCATCGGTTATGCCCGTGCTGCCAGACTCTTGGATCTTCTCGAAGAACGTGATATAATCGGCCCTGCTGACGGAGCCAGGCCGCGCGACGTTCTGGTTTCCGACATTTCAGAGGTTCTCGATGAAGAAGAAGTAGAGACCGAAGAAGATTAGTTTTTTTACAACATCCCCCAGTTAGTTTTAATTTTATATTTTTATATGGCCCCCAAATTTACCCGAACTACAATCCCCGAAAAAGAATCTCTCGGTGAAAAACTCGCTAAAAAGCGAGCCGCCTTGGGTTACGATATTAAAGAAGCGGAAAGAGCTACCAAAATAAGAGCTAAATATTTAGAGGCGCTTGAATCCGGCGGCTATGATAAATTGCCACCCGATGTTTTTGTGCTGGGATTTTTGAAAAATTATTCCGCTTTTTTAAAACTAGACCAGGATAAAGTCATTAAGCTTTACCGCAAAGAGAAGGGGTTGGCCGAAAACGTAAAAAAAATTGTAACCTCGGCACCAGAAAAAAACCCCAAGAATAAAAAGTCATCCAAAATTATCATCACGCCGCAAAAAATCGTCGTTGGCTCAATTGTACTAGGGTTTTTGGCTCTTTTCTTATATATCGGTTGGCAGGTCAGCCTACTCACAGCTCCGCCCAAACTAGAGGTCAAGGCTCCAGCCGATAACATTAAAATTCAGTCAGAATCAACTGTCGTTGAGGGCAAAACCGACCCCGGCGCCGAAGTTTTTATTAACGATGTCCCAATCAGCGTTGATCCTGAGGGCAACTTTTCCGAAAAAGTCAGTCTGCAATCCGGTGTAAACCAAATTGGGATCAGTGCTAAAAATAAACTCAACAGAGTTACCAGAATTTCCCGAACCGTTTTAGCAGAATTAAAAACCTTAACCGCTAACGCCAGTGAACCCAAAGCGCTGGAAATGAAAATCGACGTTGGACCGAACTCCGATGCCATTTATATTGAAGTGGACGGACGGCCGCTTTCCGAAGAAAACATTCTGATGTTACCCGGCTCTTCACAACTTATACGTGCCTCAGAAAAAATCACGATTACCGCCAGTGACGGCGGCAGTTTGCGCATCACCCTTAATGGTAAAGACCTCGGCACGCTCGGAAAAGACGGTGAAAAAGTGGAGAAAAAAGAATTTAATCTGGAATCAATTTAGAAAGGAGCCAATATGAGTAAAGAATTTTCATTTGATATCGCCTCAGACTTTGACATTCAAGAAATGAATAACGCTGTTGACCAAACCAAGCGGGAATTGGCAGTGCGCTACGATTTTCGTGATACCAACCCCCAAATTGATTTTGAAGATAATAAAGCAGCCCTTATTTTAAATGCAGATTCTGATCTTAAGCTGAACTCTATGATTGATGTTCTGGAAACAAAAATGATTAAGCGGGAGCTTTCTCTAAAGATTCTTGATCTCTCAAGTCCGATCGAACCGGCCTCGGGTGCCAGAGTCAGAAAGAAAATCCCCTTCAAAAAAGGACTCTCGCAGGATAATGCCAAAAAAATCACCAAAATCATCCGCGAAAGCTATCCGAGAGTTAAAGCCAATATTCAAGGAGAAACTATTCGTGTTTCCGCTGCCGCTAAAGACGATCTGCAAGGCGTAATGAGCCTCTTGCGCGGTAACAACGAACTGGAATTCCCGCTACAGTTTACTAATTTTAAATAATGCCAAAGAAAATCCGACACTCAAGTGTCGGATTTTAGCATAGTATTGATATACACTTTCCTCTTGACCTGTGGATAAGTTATAGTATACAATACTAGTATACAAGTGGGGTGCTTATTATCATGAAAACTTTAACAGACAAACAAAAACAAATGCTAACCTGGATTTCCGAAGCCGTGGAAACCTCGGGTGAAGCACCGACGGTGCGCGAACTTCAAGCCAAGCTTGGTTGCGCTGCCCCGATGGGCGTGGTGTCACACTTAAACGCCCTCGAATCAAAGGGCTACATCAGGCGCGCCCCCGGTAAAGCTCGCGGAATCATGGTTGTTGCCGACGAAAAGGGTAAGGCCGCCGAAGAAATGATCCGCGTTCCGCTGGTCGGCAATGTCGCTTGTGGCATGCCGATTTGGGCCGAAGAAATGATTGAAGACTGGATTCCACTTTCCACTAAGCTGGTTGGACACACTCAAGATGTTTTCATGCTTCGCGCCAAAGGCGATTCCATGAACTTGGCCGGCATCGATGACGGAGATTACATTGTCTTTCGCCGCCAAAACACGGCTCTGCCGGGCGACAAAGTGGTTGTACTCATCGGCACCGAAGCCACGGTCAAAAAAATCAAATTTGATGGCAAAAAAGTTTCCTTTATCCCTGTGTCATCCAACAAAGATCATAAGCCAATAGTTCCCAAGCCGGGCACATTCATGATTCAAGGTAAAGTTATCGGAGTAATTAAAAACTTTAATTAAGAAAAAATGAAAGAATATCTAGAACAACAATTAAAGAAAAAAGCGCACGAGCTGATTGTGACTGCCTATAAAGTTGCGGCTAAAGTTAAGGGCCAAAAAGGAGCGGTTTTTTCGCTGAGGCAAAATGTTTCCAAAATACCAGTTGCTATTTTTGAAGCACAAGACCGACAATTTGATGAAGATAAAATTAAATATTTTTCCGGCGCGCGAAATTCTCTTTTTGAAGCCAGATATTATCTTGATTTTCTTTATAACGCCCGCGGCATCAGCTATTATTCTTATCGTCAGGTCGCTACCCGAATGGAGCTTTTAGACAAAATACTCGTTTCTAGAGTTACTTCAATCGATAAAAGAAAAGCGCGCGACCAATACAAAGTTGTAATAAGAGAAAAGTTTATTCAATAATCAAGTAATTATTTAAAAGGAAGCCC
>CAYZJN010000052.1:0-1808 GCA_964479115.1 uncultured Candidatus Saccharibacteria bacterium
CTGATAGTAAGCGGAAAAGGCAGAAAACCGTCTGCTTTAGGTATTTGTCTGTGATACCGGAAAGTGAAATATCGGTGATATCAAGCTTTTCCCCCTCTATCAATTCCAGAAGCAGATCAAGCGGTCCTTCGAATTTCTCAACTTTTATTTTGTACATTTCCCCTCTGGGAGCTTTTGCTCCGAGACCCCGAGTGTATCGAGGGGCCCCCTTATATTTCTAATCCCTATGGTTTTAAGCGGTTTATGTCCCGTGGGAACAGGCTGGCCTCTTTGACATTGTCCAATTCGAAAAATTTAGCAGTAATTCTTTCTGCACCAATAGCTAACCCACCGTGTGGTGGCATACCGTATTTAAAAGCCATAAGGTAATCGGTAAAATTGTTAGGATCCATGCCCCGTTCCTTCATCTTTTTTAAATAATCTTCATAAAGATGCATTCTCTGCCCACCGGTCGTGATCTCAACGCCCCGGAACAAAAGATCAAAGCTAAGAGTTTCGCCAGGATGCTCAGGATCGTCCATTGCATAGAAAGGCCTCTTTTTTGAAGGGTAATGCGTAATAAATATAAAATCACTCTCCAACTTTTTGTTTGCGTATTCGCAAATTTGTTTCTCATGAGATGGTTCCAAGTCCGGATCACCTAAACATTTTTGTTTATATTCTTTTTCGAGCACTTGTTGTGCTTCTTTGAGTGTCAGCTGTGGAATCTTTTTTGGCAATTTTGGTATAGCCAGCCCGTATTCCTCGATTTCTTTTTTGGCGTTCTTTTTTAACTCTGCAACTAGGGAATGTAAAAAGTCAGTTTCGAGTTGTATGATTTCTTGCCAAGAATTGATAAAACCCATTTCAAGATCAAGGCTCAGGTATTCGTTTAAATGCCTCGAAGTATTATGTTTTTCGGCGCGGTAAATATAGGCAGTTTCAAAAACTCGTTCAAAGACACCAACCATAATTTGTTTATACATTTGCGGACTTTGAGAAAGAAAGGCTTTTTTCCCGAAATATTTAAAATCAAACATTTCGGCTCCGCCGGTTTCCAGACCCTCTTCGACTATTTTTGGCGTATTAATTTCCTCGAAACCAAGGTTACTCAAAAAATTTCTAAAATGTTTTAGAACTAAACCCTGTACTCTAAAAATTGCTTTTTGTTGGGGCGCTCTTAAAGTAATCTGTCTAAAATCAAACAGCGTGTCGAGATTTACATTCATATCTTTTTTATTTATTTCAACCGGGATGTCTTCGGTTACTTTTGAAAGAATTTCGACAGAGGTAACATGAATTTCAGCTCCCCCGGGTGCTCTGTCTTCCTTGACGGTCTTTCCTTCCATGCTGATTACTGATTCTGTTGAAAGTTCGGCAAGCAGCTTGTTGGCCTCGTCTTTCTCAACAATGCCTTGCACCAGTCCGGTTCGGTCGCGAAGTACTACAAATGTTATGCCGCCTAATTTACGGATTTTATGAACCCAACCGGCAACCTTAATATTCTTTCCGATATTTCTTGCAACTTGATTATTCAAAGTTCTCATAAAAAAATTATACCACGCATTGCAGCGTGGTATAAGTTCAATTTATGTTTATTTATTTTTGGGCTAAAACAGCTTTAACCTTATCAACAACTTCAGAAAGTGTAACTTGTGATTTAACAAGATAAGCGTTTGCTCCCAAGCTTTTACCTTTCTCAATATCGGCTGTTTGTGAAAGCGCGCTCATGACGATAATTTTTGTATCTTTGGTTTCCGGTGTGGCACGTAAAATATCCAAAACATCAAAACCGGAAATTTTTGGCATCATAATATCCAAAAGAACCA
>CAYZJN010000052.1:1818-4432 GCA_964479115.1 uncultured Candidatus Saccharibacteria bacterium
CCCCGCCTGCAGACCACGACGCTTGTTTTCTTCTTGAATCAAAGCCGTCAATAGCAAAACCGGAATATCTTTGGTTTCCTTGGTCGATTTTAGAATCTCCAGTGTGTTAAAACCATTCACCTTGGGCATCATAATATCCAAAAGAACCAAATCGGGTTTTTCTTTCACGGCAACCGTTAGTGCCAGTTCTCCATCGGAGGCAGTGACAACTTCATAGCCCTCGGCTCCGAAACGAGTGGTGTATATATCTCTTAGGGTAACGTCGTCTTCTACTATCATTACTTTGGTCATATTTGTCTCCTATATAATAATCTTAAAATTTAAGCTTTTTGTCAATCAGTTAATCCAGAGCCAGTGGTACCGTAAAGTGGAATATCGAACCCTTACCAGTGGAGCTTTCGACCCAAATGCGACCCCCAAAGGTTTCTACGATTGAACGAGTGATATAAAGTCCAAGGCCGGTTCCACCGACTTCTCGGGTAGCAGTGTTGTCAACACGGTAAAACTTTTCAAACAAGTGCTTTTGAGCATCGGTTGGCATGCCCATACCGGTGTCCTCGACGTTAACGGTGGCAAATTCTTCGTCATAATCAATTGAGACACTAACTCCGCCTTTCATGGTAAACTTGATGGCATTTTCTATGAGATTATTTAGGACCTCTCTAATCATCTCCTGATCGGCATGAACATTTAAAGAACGCCCGATAGCTTTTTTTTGTCCGGTTCCCAAAGATTTTGATTCCGTTAATTCCAGTTTAATTCCCTTGTCGGTAGCTTGTTTCTGAAAAACCTGAATCACCTCTTTAGTTAAATCATGAATCGAAAAATTAGTAATGGTAGTTTCCAGTTTGCCTTCTTCAATTTTAGTAACGGCCAACAGATTTTTTATTAATTTTGACATGCTCAAAAGTGTACTCTTGGCTTTACCGATAAACTCAACACTTTTGGCATCCGGTTTACACATGCCGGAATCCGTGACGATTGAAAGATAACCCTCGGTAGCCGTGATTGGAGTACGAAGTTCGTGCGAAGCGGTGGAAACAAATTCGTTTCGTAGTCGTTCCACCTCTTTCTCTTGTGTGATGTCGCGAAAAACGCAAATAGCACCCACCATTTTACCCTGAAGGTCTTTGATTGGAGCATACGAGGATGACAGCTGCATCTTTTTGTGGCTTTTGCGATTCAAGAAGCAGGTGTCGGTTCTAAAAACTGGCTCCCCTATGTTCCAAACCTTGAGTGCCGGGCAATCTTTTTCACAAACCGAAATATCGTCCTGATTTTTAAGTTTCATAACATTCCAGCATTTAAGTCCGATGGCGTCTTTTTCTTCCCATGAAACCAAACCCTGGGCGGCCTTATTCAAAAGCACCAAATTGCGGTCATTATCAACGGCATAAACGCCGTCAGCTATAGCGGCTAGCACAGCGTGCTCTTGCGATTGTTGAGCTGTTAGTTTGTCGGCAACTTTGCCGAGATTCTCGTTTTTTGCCTGAACAGACTCCAGTTTTTTGCTTAGAAGGCAACCGCCTATGGTGGCAAAAACGATTGAAACTATCAATGGTGAAGTTGCGGCCAGACTACCGGTGAAGTCAGTCGGTTTAAGGACGATTGAATAAACTGCCAAATAAGTCAAAGAAACGGCAGCAGCTGCCCCACCCCAAACTTTGCTATAGAAAAAACTGCCAATTATAAAAATGTAGACTAAAGAAAACAAAAATCCGGTCGGACCGCCATAATGGCTAATCAGAAAGAAAATGTAGATTGAAGTCAAAAATATGCTAGCATCCAAAATAAGTTTAGGATTTTTTTCGACAAGAAACGAAAAAACTATTTGAGCCACAATATTCAGAAAAGCATAACCGACGGCGATTTTTACAATCAAGGCCGTAACAATAGGTGATTGCGTAAAGTACAAAAGGAAAAAGTATAACAAAATTAGGGCGATATTAAAAAATATCAGCCAAATTCTTATCCCTTTAACGTATTTTTCGATTTATACCCTCCTCTTTCTTAAATATATGATAATCGAAATCGTAGCAGAGTTGAAGCGTTTTAATGAGAAAATCCGTAGTCAAAAAGTTTAGTTACGTCACCGTTGGCATCACGAGAATTTAAAAAGACAACAACCAGTTTTCTCCCGTTTCTTTCGGCAGAGCCAACAAAAGTTGATCGAGCAATATCTGTGTATCCGGTTTTGACGCCAAGCATCCCCTGATACCGATAAAGCATACCAGATATATGCGCCCACCAATGTGATTCGTTATGTTCCGAAGGATACACGGAATAATCATTTTTCTCGCCCATATATTTAAGAATCTCCGGGTGCCTGGTTAGTGCATATCGGGTAAAAGTTGAGATATCAAAGGCAGTGGAATAATGGTTATCACCATCTAGACCGGAAGGATTTTCGAAATTAGTATCAGAAAGACCCAATTCCCGTCCGAATTCATTCATGCGCTCTATAAAAGAGTTAAACCCTCCAGGATAAGCCTCGGCAATAGCATAAGCGGCGTCATTGGCTGAAATCATCATCAAGCCGTAGAACAAATCATTAAGATGCATCTTTTCTCCTGCTTTCATGCTGCGTATAAGCTTCGCGCGCTTTCGAGTCGCC
>CAYZJN010000053.1:0-4340 GCA_964479115.1 uncultured Candidatus Saccharibacteria bacterium
CCTCATCCTTGGATACCACAACCTTGAACCGTACAGCCGCAAAGGCATCATCAATTTTTTTGATTGTTCTTCGTGAAAGTCCGCTTGCTTCCATGCGACGATTTGCCTCCATCGTTGTGCCGAATTCGTCTTCAAAATCAACCGAAATATGAAATTCGTGCTTCAAGCCTTGCGCAAAATCACGCACATTTTCAGCAAAATCTGAAACTTCGCCATTGGCGTGACGAGGAATCCCCAAAACTATCTTATCCGGTTTTTCTTCCGCGATGATTTTTCCTAAATTAGTCATCGTCTTTTGGTCAACTTCAACCACTCCAAGCGGAATAGCGATAATACCGGAATCATCCGTTTTGGCAACCCCTATCCGTTTTTCACCCATATCAAGTGCGAGGTACTTCATCTGAAGCCCCCGCAACTAATTTCTAATTTCGAATTTCTAATTTCGAATTTATTTAGGATTTGGTATTTAAAATTTAGAACTTTCAGAAGCTATTCCCCTTTATCAATTTCTTTCGTGATGGTGATATTGGCATTGATGCGCGGTATCCGTTTATAAAAGCTTGGGAACTGTTTTTCGATAGTGGCGTCCTTAACTCCGTCGATAGATTTTAGATAATCCAAAGCCGCATCATTTTTTTCGTGAGCAATTTCAATTTTGACTACGGTATCATCAATTTTAGTTGCAATAAAGGCTTCGCCGCTGACTCTAATTTTAACGGTGCCTTTAGCAAAATCGCCTTCTACAAACTCGGCTGCTGCCGTAAGCGATGATTTTTCGACGATTTCCTTGCCGGAGCCAATTTCGTCGGCCAAAACGGTTTCGGCCAGTTTAGTTAAATCATCTTCGGTAAAAGCTATTGCAGTGATTTTGGCTTTGACCTTAAGTTCGAATTCTGTTGCTTCGCCGCCTACAGCGGGAGTTGGGTTAGCCGAGATTACTTCGATTTTATAGGCCTTGTCGACAATTCTTTGGTTGCGTTCAGAGATTTCTATCGCCTTTTGCAAAAGTGCCTGCTCAATTTGTTTCTGAGCGTCTTCTTTAGCAGCATTAAGGTCGGTTTGGGTTACTACGTTGATTTGTTTGGTTGTACCACCGGTGAAAGCCGCAGATGAACTGGCAGACATCTTGCTATAATCACCTGTTAACCCCGGAATCGTAAAGGTAGTCGCGCCTATATTATATTTATCACCATTTTGATCTGCTTGTACTGCAACATCAATTGATGCCCCCGGCTGCAAGACCCCACCCGAATAGCTACTTACTGGCACACTTACGTTTACTGTTGATCGAAAGGTCAAGCTACTGCCAGAAGAAACAAATCTTGTTCCGGCAATTATTGTAGTTGGTGGATTCGGGGCTGTGCTGTAACCATTATCAATTAACTTTATCGTGCCCGTAGCCTTAGTCCCGGCATCTTTTTTGCCGGTGGCAGCATATTTATAGCTTTCCTCAAGTTCGGCTGTAATTTCTTGAGCTGGAATTACTTGAGCACCGGTATCAACACTGGTGTAGGATTTATCGGCTGTAAAAGTAAAATCAACTTCTTTTTTCTCGGCTGCCAGTTGGACTTTAATCCGTATCATCGGTAAATATATATAACCGGCAATAAATAACGCTAAGCTTAAAAATCCAATACCGATTAGTGCTCTTTTGAGCCGTTTTTTCTTTAAATCTTTGCTGATTGGCCTGGGAGGCACAATTTCGGATGATTTCTCGACACCTTCTTTGGGAGTTTCGCTACCGACTACCTCGCTCGTTTCCTCAAGCAAACCGTCGTCGGATTCTTTTTTGAATTCGATTTCTTCACCCAAATCCTCTTCTTCGGCCTCGACTTTATGAGCCGTTGCTTCGACTGCACTTGCTGCAGCAGCACCGGCGGCCACTGCCACCATTTCTTTGTCGGCCTCGCTCATATGAACTTCCTTGGGAGTTTCACCGGGTTTTCCGACAACCGGAATTCCGATTTGTTCGGCCAGTTTCCGGCCGACTTTATCCTGCGTCACAAGCGTAATTTCTTTACCTAGAGATTCGGCCTGTCTTTTGAGAAGCTTTAAGTTGACAACAGATTGCAAAATCAACGCTTCTTTGGGAATTACCAAATCAATCGCCGAATAATCGGTTTTTTTGAGTTTATCGACGACAGAAGTAATTTCTTCGTCGTTATCTAAATAAATTGTGTCTCTTTCCATTGGTTCCTTACGCCTGCAGCGTTTTGGTTACCTTTCTCATTAGTGACGGCAAAACGTCTTCCTCCCCCATTCCCACAACTAAATTGGCAAGACCCATGGGAGTAATATCCTGCTGATCCTTAATCTCACCGGTCTCGTCTACTATATTAGCAACATCCTTCGGTTTTATGAAGTGAACTTGCGGCTTTTTAGCAAATGGTAGCTCTTTATACCAATCTGAGTCGGTGAGCACTTCTTTGATTTCCGGCAAAGCCGAGCCACCGCCGCAAAGCAGAATCCGTGATGGCAGTAAATCGACGTTCGAAAATTCCGAAAGAGCCAGTTCAACGCCAGAAAGCCAAACATTGGCATCGGCGTAAATAGCATCGCGCACGATTTTCTCGGATTTTTCTTTAAGTTTTTTACCGGAGTAAGCTAATTTAATTTGCTCGGCACGCCCAAAAGGCACATTCAAAACAGATGCGAGACGTTTGGTGAAACTACGTCCGCCGATGGCAAACATTTTTGTGCCCACCAAACCGCCGTTTGCGACCACCGCAATGTCGGTGGTGCCGCCGCCAATGTCGATAAAAATCGCGTTAAATTCCCCTGCTTCACCAATGCCCACTGAACGCGCCACGGCATAGGGTTCGGCCGCAATCGTAATTAAATCCAAATCAAGGTCGGCAGCAATAGTTTGCAACGCCCCCAAGTGAACCATCGGCGCAAAAGCGTTAAAAACCCCCACCGAAACCTCTTTGCCCTGAAAACCAATAGGATTGGTAACGCGATAGCCGTCGATTTTGACATCCACCACAGAAGCATTAACAAGTTTGACGTCAATTTCATCATGACCGGTTTCCCAGGCCAACTGTTTTCGAACCTCGTCAAAAACCCGCCATTGGATTTTATTAACGATATTTTTGAGTTCGTCGTAATCGATTTTTATATTCGGTTTTAAGCGTTCGTAATGGACCGTGGTTGTGATGCCTTTCACTAGTTCACCCGCAATTCCAATCACACACGATTCGGCAATAGCTCCAGCCATTTCTTCGGCCGCATCAAGCGCCTTGGCACAGTTTTCGACCACACCACCAATATCAGTGACAGCTCCGCCCTGCATATCCCCAAGGCGCTGCCTTTGTTTGCCAACACCAACAACGTGGGCCTTACCGCCCTCCCCGATTTTAAAAACCAGTGCTTTGACAAATTCCGTTCCCACATCCAGCGCAACATAGTGCGGAATCTGTTCCTTTTTATTCCCCTTTAACTTTTCGATGATTTTCATGATTTGTAACCATTCCATTTTAAGTTATTTTGAGGCATACTTCAAACAGCATTAACTTAAGGAGAAAAAAATGAAAGAAAAACTTGCTCGCCTGCAAAAATACAATCTTTTTGTTGGCCTTACCCTTTTTGCACAGGGCGTAATTATGTGGGCTATCTCAAACAGCTCAAAACTGCCCGTAACCTCTAATTATCTGAAATGGGGTGAAGTTTTAAGACGCCCTGTTTCGACACCAGAAGCGCTCTTTGATGTTACTCTCGGACCCCTGGTGGCGTCGTTTCTAATTCTTTCCGGTTTGTTCCTCTTGGGCTCTGCGCTTGTGTGGCGTAAAAAATACGAAGAGCAAATTCAAAAAGGCATAAATCTGTTTCGTTGGATGGAATATTCGATTACTTCCAGCTTGATGATTGTTGTGATCGCTATGCTTTGCGGCGTTTATGACATGGGTAGCTTGATTATGATTTTTTCGCTCAACGCCTGCATGATTTTATTCGGTTGGGTGATGGAAGTTCATAATCAAACAACCAAAAAGGTCAATTGGACAGCCTATCTTTTCGGTTGTTTTGCCGGAATTATCCCTTGGGTTGTAATGGGCCTCTACTTTTTTAACGCCGTCGGCTCTAACGCCGAAGCCGTTCCGACTTTTGTTTATGCGATATTCTGGTCACTTCTGGTGTCGTTTAATGTTTTTGCCGTAAATATGATTCTGCAGTACAAGAAAGTCGGCAAGTGGCAAGATTACCTTTATGGTGAATACGTCTATATTACTCTTTCATTGGTTGCCAAAGCACTATTGGCTTGGCAAGTTTGGGGCGGAACATTACGCTAAGCCTCGCCTGGCTTCAATTTACAATTTGAAATTTATTGTTTCCAAACATGTAAT
>CAYZJN010000054.1:0-4234 GCA_964479115.1 uncultured Candidatus Saccharibacteria bacterium
AAGTGGCAGAATAGAAAGAAATTTATCGTTTTCGGTGATTTCGACCCACGTTAATACGCCTTCAATATTGGCCACAAAATTTTCGTTTGAAAGTTCCACGCCCTTAAATTGGCCGGTGGTGCCGGAAGTATAAATGATGGTAATGACGCGATCGGGGTTGTGGCGCACCGGTTCTAGTTGCTTTTCGTATTTGTCGCGATAAACCTTATTTTTAAAAGAAAAAATCCGACCCGAAGACGTCAGTGGTTCAGTTGGCGACAAATCAGTTTCAAAATAACCGATTGGCACCACACCTTCAGAAATGTCCCCAATTGAAAGTAATTTATCGAGCATGCCACGGTCGGAAACGAAAATAACAGCCGGCTCAACTTCGTTAATAATAGTTTCCATTTGGGACGCCGCCAACACAGAGTGTATCGGGACCAAAACAGCGCCCAAAATCATTGAGGCCAAATCAACAATTACCCACTCAGGGCGGTTTTCGGAAATCACCACCAAGCGATCGCCCTCGGAAACCGAAAGTTCTTTTAAATAAGTAGCCAATTTTTGAGCGTATTTGTAGAGTTCTTCGTAAGTGAGTGCTTCAAAATGATGATTCGCCCGAAAAAGCAGTGCTTCTCGATTCGGAAAGCGCTCCACAACCTCTAAAAATGAGTCAATTACGGTATCTTTCATCTCAAGATTAGTATAACAAATTCCTTAAACTTTAATACCAAAAAACTCAGCAGCGGTCATAAAAATCCGTCGTTTTTCTTTTTCATTTAGGATGGCGTGATAAAAATTATCAATCCACATAATTTCCTTGCGGGGTGATTTAATTTTTTTGTAAAAACGACTTGCCGAATCGTGAACAATTATATTACTCTTTTTTGACTGGATAATTAAAACATCGCAGGTGACTTTCGAAAGAAATTTTTGGCGGCGTTCCAAAAAATCAATTACCTGCGCGATGTTTATAATTGGCATTTTGTCCAAGACCCCTTGGCGGAAAATCCGATCTTTTTCGGGATGATTAATTTTGCGCAGAAATTTTTTGTTCCAATAAGGCCAGCCGAGAGCCATAAAAAACGGGATACCCATTTTGACCAGTTGTTGTCTTTTGATGGCCATCGGGCTTTCAATGGTGACGATGCCGCTGACCACACCGGGATGTTCAGCCGCAAATTTGAGCGCTAAGTTGCCCCCAAAAGAAATGCCCACCACGTAGACTTCTTTAACTTCACGGCTCATCTCCAAAATTCCCTTTTCAACTTCGGCGTACCAATCATTGGGCGTAGTTTTGGCGAGCTCTTTCCAAGTTTGACCGTGTCCGGGAAGTAGCACCCCTTTGGTAGTTATCCCCTTTTCAGACAAAAATTTGGCAAAGGTGTTGACGCGACAAAGCGAATCAGTGAACCCGTGCACAAAGAAAATTGCTTTTCGGCCGGTATGAAAATAAAAAGGCTTTGCTTCCCGCGGAACACGAGGCGTGTAGGTTATTTTCGGGCTTTGAGTGATGGTTAGCATATAAAAAGGGAAAGTCTCTCAAGAGAGTCTTTCCACCTATCGTTATTATATCACACTTTTAATTTTCTTTGTCAAGGGTGATTAAAAATAACTTACCAATCGCTTGACCTCAGTTAGCACTCCTTCGAGGCCGCGATCTTTAGGATAAATATGCGCAGCCGTAAGTAAAAATAAATTGGGTAGAGCGGTTTGATGGGCCGGTTTTTGATAGCCCGGTTCCACAAGTGGCTGAGCCGCGGCATCTCGAAACACATGGGCTTTTTTGATATTGCCTTTAGCCTCCGGACAGATTTTTAAAAGTGCGTCGCTGAAAATTTTAATGATCTCCCTATCGGTTTTTTGGAAAAGCGGGTCACACGCTGAAAGATAACGCCCCAAATACAAAATTGACCGGCCATAAGGCGTGGAACTGACAAGATTAGTATGCTCGGCCATGACCACAAACGGCAAGTGCCGGTCCAAAACATTAATCCAATAATAAGCGGTGAGCGGGTTTTTGAGCTCCAAAAGGACTTCCAGCGCGGCCAGATGTTTTATTTTGCTCAAGTTTTTAGGAACGGCTGCGGGCGGCATTATTTGCAGACAAATCGGTAAAGGCACAGCGGTAATCACCCTGTCAAAACTTTGTCCGGCCAAAAGATAGCCCTGTTTTTGAGGAATAATTTTGGTGATTGTCTTTCCGGTTTTGATTTGACTGCCGTGCTCGGTAATTTTTTGTGCCAAAGCATCGATAAGAACTTCAAAACCCCCATCCGGATAACCTAAAAATTCACCGTTTTGCCGACCTGACAAACGATCGTGTAGGCGCCGCCAAAACCAAACCCCGGCTACGCGCCTAGCCTCACGTCCGAATTTTAATTCAAACATCGGTTGCCAAAAATCCGTCCAAGCGGTGCGACCCATTAACTTTGTAATCAATTTTTGAGCCGTAATTTTTTGAAAATTCGATTCACCTGGCCAATAAGTCAAAAAAAGTGCACCCGCTCCAAGCCGTAATTTGGTCCAAAGACTTAAAAAAGGCAGCTTCAGAAGATTAGTCGGTGTGGAAAAAAGATAAAAACAGTCGTTTTTGAGCACACTTACCCGACTTTGATGCCATTTTAATTTTGACGCGAGACCAAGTTCGGCAAAAAGAGCTTTTGTTTTAGTATCGTTTGGAAACAGGTGATGATAATATTTTTCAACCGGCCAATTGCCGCCAACGTCGATTGTGGCCAGTTCGCCGCCTAAAAATTTCTCTTTTTCAAAAACGGTTACCGCATAGCCTTTTTTGGAGAGCAGGTACGCCGCCGTGAGCCCGGAAAACCCTCCGCCGACAATGGCGATTTTTTTATTTGTCATATCCTTTAATGGTAAAAGAAAAGCCTGCGCTAGCTAACGCCATCATTTTGCCGAGAGTATAGTTACTTTTGCCGGCAGTGCGTGGTGCCCGCTCGATGGGAATAATCACCCGCTTTTGACCGAGTCGAGCCACCAGGCCACGTAAGTAAATTTTTTCACGACGGTAGCGGATAATTTTTCTTAAAATATCCTGATTTACGAGATAAAAATCGCCGCAATCAACTGGCAACATGCGATCCATGAGATGCAAAAGACGGTAAAAAAGCTGCGAGGCAAAATTTTTTAAAAAATTGCGACTGCCCTCCTTGCGGGAACACATCACCACATCGGCGCCTTCTTGCCATTTTCTGATTAAAACCGACAGGTATTCAGGCGGATCCTGCAGGTCGGCATCCAAAACAACCGCCGCTCGGCCGTTTGTGTTACGGAGTCCTACTAAAATCGCCTGTTGTTGCCCGCAATTTTGCGAAAGTGTAATTGTTCGAAAGGGATAATGCCTTTTTAAAATTTCTAATTCCTGAGCGGTGTGGTCAGTCGAACCGTCATTGACCAAAATAACTTCAAAGCGATATCCGGAAATTTGGTAACAAACGGCATAAAGACGCTTCACAAATTCGGCAATACCGTCTTCCTCATTAAAAACCGGTGCCACAATAGAAATAAATTCACGAGCCAATTGCCCATCCCCCTTTAAAAACTTATAATAATAGTAGCAACATTTTTTTAAAAAGCAAAATGACAGAAATTAACGAGAATGCAGCAACGAGATTTCGGATGCTGGACCTCGTCCGGGGGGTAACAGTTTTTTTAATGTTGGCTGCTCATTCGGTTTATTTCTTTCACAATGACACCAACGTTTTTTTGAGTCTGGTTGAAAAATTCGGCAATACCGTCGCTTTTACAATCTTTTTGATTGTTTCCGCTGCTACCGCGGAAATCGCCTATTTTTCCCGTGAAGAAATTTGGCCCGAAAAGAAAAAGCGTCTCAAGAAACGTATCAAAATATTGGCCTTCGGCTATTTTGCGCTAGCTTTTATGGTTTTTTTCGCCAAAATTGTTTCCACTCACGGACTGCCGCGCATCGGCTTAATTTTGAATATCATTACCCTCCGCGATTTGGCGCCGTTTGCTGAATTTTTTATTCCTTTTATTGTTTTCCCGCTTGTGATTGCTGCTTTTCCAGAATTTTTCCGTCGTATTATAAAGTCAATTCCTTGGGCAGTTGTTTTTGGTTTTGCGATTTATTTTTTGGGGATGCTTTTATATCAGGTGCCGGTTTGGGATTTTCTGGTGCCTTGGAAAGCACTACTTTTCGGTGCACCCGGATATTATCGTTTCCCGATTTTTGAATATTTTCCGATTTATCTCTTGGGCCTTGTTTGGGGCA
>CAYZJN010000055.1:0-4228 GCA_964479115.1 uncultured Candidatus Saccharibacteria bacterium
AACCATAAATGTTTTGGGAATACCAATCGCTTCTTTTGATCATTCAGATATTTTGAATTTTGTAGAAAAAGGTCTAAGGGGCAACAGACAAATTTCTATTTCAAAATGTCCCAGTGAATTTCTGCAAAGAGCTATAAAAAATCCGGAATTCAATCAATGTCTAAATAAATCCACGCTTTCAATTGCTGACGGTGTAGGAGTTTTATGGGCTTCAAAATATTTGGCACTGCCTATTACAAAAAATCCTATTCTGAGGCCCGTTCAAGCAATCTTTCAGATGGTTACTAGTGGTGCTGCCTTAGTTTTTAAGCCTAAGTCTGCTAAGAAAGTTCTACCGGAAAGACTCTCGGGGGTAGAAGTTTTTTATACCATGTTGGAAGCTTGTATAAAAGCTAAAAAATCGGTTTTCTTTTTTGGTGCTCGAGAGGATATTATTAAAAAATCAGTAGAAATTATTCAAGAAAAATACCCAGGGTTACAAATAGCCGGATACCAACACGGTTACGGTGATAAGGGAAGAGAAGTAATAAAAAAAATAAATGAAAGTAAGGCAAGTCTTTTAATTGTGGCCTTTGGCTCTCCGGAACAAGAATATTGGATTCGCGATAATTTTAAATACTTAAAGCATGTGCGTGTGGCGGTTGGCGAAGGAGGAACCTTTGATGCTATCGCGGGTGCTGTGAAGCGGGCACCAAAAATTATCCAAAAAGTCGGGCTGGAGTGGCTTTGGCGTGGGCTAATGGCTCCAAACTTAACAACAGGTGCACCTCATAGGTTAAAAAGAATTTGGAGAGCAATACCATTATTTATATACGAAACTGTTAAATGGAAGATAACCCATTCGGCAAAAGCTCAGGGCGAGGAGTGAAAATGGTTAAAAAAGTAGCAGTTATTTATGCTGGGGGAAGACACTGGGGTGGGATAGAAACCTTTTTACTTAATCTTTTTAATTATCATGATAAGGAAAAAGTCGAGTTGGTTTTGTATTCTTTGGGGGATTGGCCCTTAACCAGAAAAATAAATAAAATCGAAGCGGGGACAATTATATTTTCCAAAACAAGGTTCCAACCTCTTACAATTTTAAAAATTGCAAAGCAAGCGAGGAGGCAAGGTATAAATCTAATAGTTTCAGGGGGTCTTGTGGGGGATTCGTATGCCAGAGCAGGATCGCTTTTTTCTGGCATTCCTCATCTTTCAATTGTGCATAGCGACTTTGACTTGGATTATCCAAATGTAATATTAAGGATAATTTATCGCTTTGCTCTTTTTATTTCTGCTTGGAGAACTAAAAAATATATTACTGTTTCCGAATATCTGAAAAAGAAATTGATAAAAAAAGGGATTGCTCCGGAAAAGATTAGCGTGGTTTATAATGGTGTGGTTAGTAATAACAAAAAAATAATCAATGATAAGCAAAAACAGAAGATAATTATCTCGGCTGGAAGGCTGCATAGGGTTAAGAATTATGAATCATTGATAATCGCAATGAAGAAAATAGGGGGATATCAATTAAAAATTTATGGAAATGGACCAGAAAAAACAAAATTGGAAAATCTTTTGAATGAACTCAATCTATCAAACAGAGTAACTCTTTGTGGGCATGTAGATAATTTAGAGAAGGCTTTTAGAGAATCGGAAATTTATGTGCAGCCGTCATTTTCGGAAGGGTTTGGTCTGGCTGTAGTGGAGGCGATGCTGGCAGGAGTCCCGGTTGTTGTAACACCGGGCGGAGCGCTACCGGAACTGGTTAAGAATAACCAAACGGGTATTATAGCTGATGGCTTTAATCATGATGACTTAATCGAGGCTATCGAAAGATACATTAATAATCCAGACCTGATGAGTAAATGTGCCCAGAATGGCCAAAAATTCGCCGAAGAAAATTTTAATATAAAGAAATGGATTACAGAAACTGAATCTATTTTTTCTGAGGTGGCAAAATGAGTTACGATTTTCTTCTAATTCCTTTAATAGCTTTTGGAGTGTCGTATACCCTGACTCCCTGGGCCCGAAAACTATCCCAAAAATACGGTATGGTGGCGCTGCCGAATCACCGCAAAATGCATAACGAACCCGTTCCTTACGGTGGCGGGATTGCGATTTTCCTGGGTTTTTTTGCAGCACTTTTTCTTTCCGGTTTAATTGAGGGAAAGGTTATTGGGTTTACCCTTGCGGCGCTAATTATTATTTTTGCTGGTCTTTATGATGACTTTAAAGAATTAAGGGCGCTTCCGAAGTTTTTATTACAATCTCTGGCTGCTATTGTCATTATTAAGTCGGGTATTGTGATTGATATGAGCGTACTGTTGCGAGGGCATGTGGCAGAATTTCAATATCTTTCAATTCCGCTTACTTATCTTTGGATTGTGGGCGTGACTAATGCTATTAATCTGATTGATGGTTTGGATGGCCTTGCGGCTGGGGTTACCACTATTTCGGCCTTTACACTCGCTACTGTTTCTTGGATTAATGGGGCGCATGACGTCACGGTTATGGCACTTATATTGGGGGCTGCATCGCTGGGATTTTTGCCCCATAACTTCCGTACCCAGGTTTTTATGGGCGACACCGGTTCTGGTTTCTTAGGATTTTCACTAGCCGTACTTTCGATTCTCGGTTCAGTTAAACTTGCGGCGGCCTTTTCGCTTTTCGTGCCGATTATGATTTTGGCCATCCCGATTTTTGATACCCTTTTTGCTATTGTGAGGCGCCTAATTACTAAACGGCCGATTTATGAAGGCGATAAAAAGCACCTACACCATCGTCTTTTGGAACTCGGTTTTTCACCGCTGCAGACCGTCATTTTTATTTATCTTTTATCTTTTCTTTTTGGTGGAATGGCGATTTTTTCGGCCATGGTCCGTCCCCGAAATGGTTATATTATCTTTTTGACATCGCTTGCGCTTGTTGCCGCTGGCAGCCTGATTCTGGTCTGGATTCACCAAAAGCGCTCTAAAAGCGCTTGAATTATCAATATAAAGTTTTAAGTTCTAAATTTCATCTTTACTTTTGATGGCAAAAGTAAAACAAAACCACCAATCAAGGTCATTGCTTCTCTACTTTTGGCAGCAAAAGTATAACAAAACTGTCAGCAAGACAGCTTTTTAAAGAGTCGTTTATTTCGTTATTACTTTTTGAAAAATCACGACAAGTTCCATTCGGAAAAGTGATCTTTTCAAAATGTCAAAAACTTATTCACTCGCTTTAAAAACTGATTGCTGAATATTCAATAAGAAAACACACTCGGATAAATATTATTCTTGGAGTTTATCCGCCTCTGGCGGAAACTGATGATTGGATTTATCATTGATTTGGAATCCATTCATTCTTCTTTCGAAAACATGGTCGGTTTTGGGCAAATACCGTCTACAATTATAGATTTTTAAGCTATAATTGTCTTGATTCAAGTTTTAAAATTGATGTTTTGGATTTGAATAAAAATTAAAAATTGATAATTAAAAATTGAGGAGATTGACATGTCAATCTATGTCTGTGGTCATAAAAATCCTGATACGGATTCGGTTATTTCTGCGATTGGTCTTTGTACCTTGCGGCCTTTTGGAATGGCTGAATATGTTCCGGTGCGAGCCGGAGAAATTAATAAAGAGACAGTTTATATCCTCAAACGATTCAAGCTCAAGGTTCCGGTAATCATTCCAGAAGGAGCCAAAAGTGTGGTTTTGGTTGACCACAATTCACCGGAAGAAATGAGTGAATACATAAAGCCCAATGAAATCGTGGGTATTTTTGATCATCACAAGCTTTCCGGGCCATACACTGATGAACCGGTTGAGGTCACTATGCGCTCCGTCGGCTCTACCTGCTCAATTATCGCCGTTTTGATGCAAAAATATGAGATTGAACCCGAAGCCGAACTGGCCGGAGCGCTACTTTGCGGCATTCTTTCGGATACGCTTAAATTCACTTCACCAACCACAACTGATGAAGATCGTGGAATTGCGGCTTGGCTTAATAACTATGCCGGGATTGATATCAACAAGGCGGCCGAAGAGATGTTTGAGGCCAAATCAAATCTCACCGGCATCAAAACGTCAGAGCTTATCAAGAAAGATTACAAAGTATTTAATATTAGCGGTCAAAAAATCGGCATCGGCGTTTGGGAAACCGTTAAGCCCAATGCCGTTCTGGAACGAAAAAAAGAAATTTTATCAACTTTAGAGAAACAAAAAGACGGCCTGGATTATATTTACTTTGCCGTAATCGATAT
>CAYZJN010000056.1:0-4186 GCA_964479115.1 uncultured Candidatus Saccharibacteria bacterium
GGTAAAAAATTATCCCTTTGCAATCATCAGTCGAAAGGAGATTGTAAGTTGCTTCCTACTTTTTCCCCCACAACAAACTAGCCCCAGGAAATAAATCGGGGCTAGTTTTATTATGCTTTAAATTTATGCTTCTCTGAGTTATAATTTAGTCAATGTTAGATATAAATTATATTCGCGAAAACCAAAAAATAGTTGAAAAATCGGCGCAGAGTAAGGGTTATAAAATAAACGTCAAAGAACTATTGGATTTGGACGAAAGTCGTCGTGATTTACTAAAAGGCATCGAAAATTTACGGCAGGATCAAAATAAAATTTCGCAGAACGTTCAGGGCAAACCTGGTAAATCCGACATCGAGCGTTCAAAAGCAATCAAAAAGCAGCTAGATACACTTGAGGGGAAATTAAAGGAAGTTCTGCCAAAATACAACGAACTTTTACTTTTGGTACCGAATGTGGCAAGCTCAGATACCCCAATCGGGAAAAACGAAAACGACAACGTTGTTCGCAAAACTGTCGGTAAAATTGCTAAATCAAAAGCAGAAACACCAAATCATCAGGATATTGCTCAGAAATTGAATTTAATGGATAACGAACGTGCCGTTAAAATCGGTGGCAATCGTGCCTACATCCTGAAAAATCAACTAGTAATTTTAGAGCAGGCTATAATCCGTTACGCTCTCGATACTGTTCAAAAAGAAGGATTCGATATTATGAGTGTGCCGGTAATGGTCCGTGGCGAGGCTCTTGTTGGTTCCGGCTTTTTTCCTTTTGGTGAAGAGGATGTTTACAAGTTGGAAAAGGATTTATATTTGGTTGGCACTTCAGAGGCTTCATTGGTTTATTACCATGCCGACGAAACACTTGCAGAATCAGAATTACCGAAACTTCTTTCCGGAATCACCCCTTGTTTTAGAAGAGAGGTTGGGGCTTATGGCAAGGACACTAAGGGTGTTTTCCGGGTTCATCAATTCAACAAAGTCGAACAAGTTGTACTCACAAAACCGAAAGATGCCGAAAAAATGTTTAATTTTATTTTAGGCTTATCTGAAAAAATTGTTTCTTCACTCGGGTTACCCTACAGAGTAATTCAAATTTGTACCGGTGATTTGGGTGCTAAGAACGCCAAGCAGTATGACATTGAAGTTTGGTTTCCATCACAGATGAAATATCGCGAAACTCACAGCTGTTCTTGGTTAACCGATTATCAAGCCAGAAGGGCAAATATTAAATATCGTGATGATGACGGCAATAAATTTTTCGTTCACACCTTAAACAACACGGCAATTGCAACTCCGAGAATATTGGCTGCTATTCTGGAAAATAATCTACAAAAGGACGGCAGTATCAAGGTGCCGGAAGTGTTGACAAAGTATACCGGTTTTAAAGTTATAAAATAATTAAAGCCGCACATGAAGGAGATTTATGAAAATTAATATACGCAATGTTCACTTTCCGGTTGATGACAAAACCAGAGATTATGCTGTCGAAAAAATCGGAAAGTTAGAGAAATATTACAAGAACATTATTATGGCCTCTTTGGTTTTTGAAAAGCATGCAGGTGATACGGCAAATGTACGTTATTGTTTTTCGGCTGAATTAGACGTTCCGGGCAAAAACATTCGAGTGGAGGAGTGCGGACGAGAAATTCTTGTTGTTATCGATAACGTCGAAAAAAAATTACGCGAAAGATTATTGAAAGAAAAGTCCAAAAGAAATCCCAGCCGGTTGCATCGCGCTAAAAAATTTATTAATAATATTTTCGGAAGATAGTTTTTATGTCTCTCTTATCTAAAATCCTTGGCGATCCCAATGCTAAGGAAATAAGCAAATTAAATCCTGTTGTAGATAAAATCAACGAACTCGAAAAAGACATCGAGAAACTTTCAGATGACAAAATTCGCGAACGTTACCAGAAAATTAAGACAGATATTTCGCAAAAATGTCAGGAGACTAAACTTCAAGACAAACAAGCTATCAGAGCTGCTGAAATGACACTACTAGATAACGTTTTGCCAGAAGTATTCGCTTTAACCCGAGAGGCTGCTAAACGTGCCATTAAACAGCGGCATTACGACGTACAGCTAGTCGGCGGCATTGTGCTTCATCAGGGCAAAATTGCTGAAATGAAAACCGGTGAAGGAAAGACTCTTGTTGCCACTTTGGCGGCATCTTTAAACGCACTCACGGGCAAGGGAGTCCATATTGTGACGGTTAACGACTATCTGGCCCGCCGTGACGCCGGTTGGATGGGCCGTGTTTATGACTTTTTGGGGTTAACGGTCTCCACCATTATTCACGAAAAAGCACTTATTTTTGATAAAACCTTTTCAACTGATAATGTTATTGATGAAAAAACGGAACATCTACGTGAGATTAGTCGCAGGGAGGCTTATGAAGCAGACATCACCTACGGAACAAACAATGAATTCGGCTTTGATTATCTAAGGGATAACATGACCCAGGCAAAAGAACAAATGGTTCAGCGACCACTTCATTTTGCTATCGTTGACGAAGTTGATTCTATCCTAATTGATGAAGCCAGAACCCCTTTGATTATTTCTGCTCCTGCGGAAGAGGCAACAGACAAATACTATCAATTCGCAACTCTTGTAAAAAAATTAAGGCCTGAAAAAGATTTCCAAATCGACGAAAAGCTAAAAGCAGCGACCTTAACCGATGAAGGTATAGGCGTCATGGAAAAAATGCTCGGTGTTGAAAATATTTATGAGTCATTCGGGATAGAGAATGTCCACCATATAGAGCAGGCGCTGAAAGCCGAAACCATATTTAAACGCGATCGGGATTATGTGGTTAAAGACGGCGAAATTATTATTGTTGACGAATTCACGGGGCGTTTGATGTTCGGCAGAAGGTATTCCGAAGGTTTGCACCAGGCTATCGAAGCAAAAGAAGGTGTGCAAATAAAACAGGAATCAATCACCCTGGCAACAATTTCCTTTCAAAACTACTTTCGTCTCTACGTTAAACTGGCAGGCATGACCGGAACGGCTGTAACTGAAGCCGAAGAATTTCATAAAATTTACAAGCTGGATGTTGTGATTGTACCAACAAACAAAGAAATGATCCGTGAAGATTTTTCCGATTTAATTTATAAAACCGAAAAAGCTAAGTTTGAAGCCGTCGTGGAGGAAATCAAGGAAAAACACAAACATGGACGGCCGGTTCTGGTTGGCACTGTTTCAATTGAAAAGAACGAAATTTTATCTGATTTATTGAAAAGAGCCGGAGTCAAACACGAACTCCTAAACGCCAAAAATCATGAAAAGGAAGCCATGATCATATCCAAAGCTGGCGAACACGGAGCGGTAACTGTCTCCACCAACATGGCTGGTCGCGGTACTGATATTATCTTGGATGAGGCGGCCAGAAAAGCCGGCGGTTTGCATGTGATTGGCACCGAACGCCACGAATCAAGACGAATTGATAACCAGCTCCGTGGCCGTTCCGGACGTCAAGGTGACATGGGTTCAACACAATTCTTCGTTTCTTTGGAAGATGACTTAATGCGTATTTTCGGTTCAGATCGGGTTGGGGTTATGATGGAAAGATTAGGACTTCCTGATAACGTTCCGATACAGCATGCCTTAATTTCCAAATCGCTTGAACAGGCACAAAAGAAGGTAGAATCACAGAATTTTGATATCAGAAAACACCTGGTTGAATATGATGATATCATCAACCGTCAAAGAGAATTCGTCTATGGCAAACGTCGCAAGGCAATCGAAGGCGATAGCATAAAAGATACAGTGCAGGATTTCCTAAAAGCTGAAGCCAAAAAACTGGCAGAGGCACACTTAAACATCGAAACAACAGAGGTGGATACCAAAAGACTAACCGATGTAATGCATGCCATAATTCCGGAACCTTCCCAGAGCTATGCTATTAAAGCCAAGGAAAGCGAATCCGCCGCCAAAGAGATCGAAAAAGTTCTTTTAAATGAATACGAAAAAAAGGAAAAAAATCTCGGTAACGACTTAATGCGCCTTTTGGAAAAAATTCTTTATCTTAAAACTATCGATCATCTTTGGGTTGACCATATTGATGCCATGGACCACCTAAGAGAGGGGATTGGGCTCAGAGGCTACGGCCAAAAGGATCCTCTGATTGAGTATAAAAACGAATCCTACCGGATGTTCCAAACCTTTACCTCGGCAATTCAAACTGA